>JAITMN010000005.1 GCA_031277355.1 Nevskiaceae bacterium
CCCTCCGGCGCATCGGCGCTCTTGGGCGCGAACACCGGCTCCTGCGTGCTCGACGTGTCGCCCGCGAACCAGGTGTCGGCCTTGCCGGTGGTGGTATCCATCGTCAAAAAAGTATTGAAGAAAAAGCCCATGATCGGACCGGCGCGCTCGGCGTTGTAAGGTTTCGTGGGATCAGTGGCCTGCATGAAACCATAGCGATACGGACGGCCGATGTAACGGTCATCCACATGCGGAAATTCCGCCGACAGACGCGAGAACACGCTGGGCACGCCCTTGCTGTGGCGATCATTCATGTCGAACATCCAGCGCGTGACCTCCGTGCCGAAGGAACCCGGCGGCGGGAATTTGCCGCCCTTCTCGGGGAAGAACCAGAACACATTGTCTTGAGCTACCGGCAGATCGAGATAAAGCTTGCCGCCGTCGTCGAAGGCGTTGATCGTGTGGCCGGGCATCGCATTCGGCGCGTGGAAGTAGCGCACGTCTTTGGCCTCGCCGCCCAGCGGAATCACGATGTACACCTGATCGTAGGTGGGCTCCCACTGAAACAGAATGCCACCCTGTTTGATGCGATCGAGGCTCATCACCTGCGGGATCAACGCCAGCACCATGTAGTGCTCGCTGATCGCGCAGTCGTGGATCATTCCGGGGTACGGCGACTTGCACCACACTTCCCAGAATTTCTTGCCGTGTTTGTCGAAGCCCCAGAAGGCCAGATCGTCGGTGGCTTCGCCCTTGGCGGCGTAGGAATAGCCGTAGAGATTGCCGTTGGCCGGGTCGATCTTCGGATGCGCGGTGTAGCTGGTGGCCGTCATCTGGCCGTTCCAGGTCCACAGACCCTTGGTTTCAAGCGTAACGGGGTCCATCTCGTAGGGCGGGCCGTCTTCCTTCACCGCCAGCAATCGCCCCGCGTGCGGGAACACATTGGTGTTCGACACCGTGCGCTCGATGTGCTGCACGCTGGGGTCGTCGGTGAAGCGATTGCGATAGTGGCCGAACAGCCCTCGGCGCGCGGCGCGCTCGGCCTTCAGGCGGTCGGTCATCACATAGCGATGCTTCATGTCGGCGTGGCCGTTCTGGATGCGAAACGACGTGACCGCGCCATCGCCATTGAACGGGTTGGCGTCGCCCATCTTCGGCGGGAAAGCCTGATCGGGGCCCACGCGGTAGAACGTGCCGTCGAGTTCAACCGGAATCTGGCCTTCGACCTCCAGATCGAACAGGTCGCCTTCGAAGCGAAACGGCTCGTCGATGGTCAGGAAGGTCGGGGACTTCGGGAACGGCGTGGTCATTTAGCGGGGGGCTCCGGGCTGCAAGCCCCCTATCTTACCAGTTCGCCCGGCGGCGCAGGGTTACAGCAGCGATGCGAACCGTGGCAGCGTGGCCCCCAGAATCTGCGCAATCGCTTCGCTTTCCTCCGCCGGCAACTTGATGCTGGCGTCGCGACCCTTCAGCACCTCGACGACGCGCAGATCGATGTAGTCGCGCGCATACGCGGGCAGCGACTCGTACGAGTCGGTGTAGATCATGTAGCTCAGACGATATTGAAACAGATGATCTTGCAGTTTCAGATCGCGCAGGCTGCGGCCGTCCGCATCGCGCGGACCGCGCCGGCTGAAACGCTCGGGAAAACCGCTGCTGGAAATCACCTGGCCCGACAGCGGCACCGCGTCGGCGAAGAACATCGCGCGGATCAGCGGTTCGATCACCGGCTTCAATTCCTTCTGCTTCTTCGCGTCCACATCGGCCCAGCGCTTGAGGGGTTCGTCGGCGGTGAGCGCTTCGGGGAATACCGAGTGCACCTTGAAGCCCACGCGCGTGATCAGGTTCTGCACCAGCGCCTGATGTTCCAGCACCAGCAGCGCAACCACATCGCTCTTGTCGGTGAGATAGTGATCGGTATCGAAATAACCCATCACATTGCCGCGATTGTCGCGGGTGGACATCAACGAGCGGATCGTCGCGCCCTCATCGGCGCGCGATTCGGTGCGCAGCGGCAGATTGCCGAACTGCTCCACCGGCTTGCCGTCCTTGCCCGACAGATACCAGCCGCTCAGATACCAGCCGCCCCAGCGCTGCGCGATCGGCGTGCGGTCGTCCACTTCGGTGGCGGCGCTGCCCAGCGGGCGGTCGTCCTGCGGAACATCCACCGGCGCGGACATCACCATCACGCGCGGCACGCCGCCGCCCATCATCGCGTAGGTGTCGTGGCAGGTGAGGCAACGTCCGCCTTCGCGATCCAGCAGCGGCGAGGCTTCGCGACGATTGTGAAAGCCGTAGAACACGGTGCCGAGTTTGTCGTCAACGACGGTCAGTTCCATCAGATCGCTGTTCTGCACATAGCCGACGTAGGTGTCGTCGTTGTAGTACAGCGCACGCGGGGTTTTCTCGGAGATGTGCTGGGTCTGAAGGCTGGTCTTGGAGAACACCAGCGTCTGCGTGCTCAGGTCGATGTCGAGCGCCTTCAGCAGCGAACGCAGGTAGCCGAACCTGGGCTCCCATTCCAGCTTCAGGTCGCCGGACTCGATTTTCTGGAGCATGCGCCAGACGCGGTTGTCGCGCGCCGGGCCGGAGTAATCAACGGTGGGATAATCCTGGTCGTAGCGAATCGCGCGCTCCCGCAGGCGGTCCGTTTCCGCGAACGAGGCCGCCGAAAACAGACACCCGCCAGCCAGGATGACCCACAGCAATCCCAACTTCTTCATGTCCGCCTCCAAATCACTCGTCCCGACTTCAAAGACTAAATAAGCATTTCAGATACTAGTTTAACTCAATTCACCGGCAAAGCCAGTCTGCCGGGAAGCGCCCCCTCCGCCCGGCTCAAAGCTGACGGGGCTGGGCGCGCTCCAACGCCTGCACCCGTTCCAGCAGGTCCAGAACCAGCGCCACCCCCGGCGCATTGACGCCAAAATCGCGTTGCAGCCGCACCGCCACGCGGGCACGGCGCAGCACGGTGCCGGAGAAACGCGGCTCACGCCCGGCGCTCAGCTGGGTTTCCAGCACTCCTTCCTCGACCCACTCGATGACCTGCCACCGCTCCACGGCGCAAAAATCACAGAGCTGATCCAGGCTCAGTTGCTGATCTTCCAGCACTTCGCCACCCAAGGCGATGGTGTCCAAGTCAGCCATCATCACACCCCCAGCGAGGAACGCGGATTGAACGGAACCGCCGCAAGCGCCTCGTAGGCTTTGCGGGCCGCGTCGCTGTCGGCGGGCGGCAAGGCAATCTGCAAGGTCGCATAAAGATCGCCGGGCGGCTGCGACGGCAAGCCGCGCCCGCGAAGCCGCAGCTTCGCGCCGGCTTTTGAACCGGCGGGAATACGAAGCTCCACCGGGCCGGCTGGCGTGGGCGTCTTCACGGTGGCGCCGAGCGCTGCTTCGGTGGGCGTTACCGGCAGGTCGAGCAGCAGGTCGCGGCCGTCGGGGCGGTAGATGGCGTGCGGCGCGAAGGCCACTTCCAGCAGCAGATCGCCGGGTTTGCCGCCGCCGGGCAGCCCTTCGCCTTGACCGGCGAGGCGGATGTGTTGTCCGGCCTGGATGCCCTTGGGAATCTTCACGTTCAACGTGCGCTCGTGCAGCGCCGGACGGCCGTCGGCGTCGTACTCGGGCACGCGCAGCGTCACCGCCCGCGTTGCACCCTCCAGCGAGGCTTCCAGGTCTACGACGAAGCGGGCGTGGTGATCCTCGCCTCTGTCGCGCCGGGGCCGGGCACGGCCACCGCCGCCGAACCCGCCGCCGCCACCAAACCCCGCGCGACCGAACAGGCTCTCGAAAAACTCGCTGGCGTCGCCCGCGCCGCCACCATCACCCGCGCCCCGGAACTCAAACCCCGAGCCCCAATCCGGCGGCGGCCGGAACTCCTGCCCCGGCGGCGGTCCCTTGCCCAATTGGTCATACGCGGCTCGCTTCTGCGGATCGCGCAGCACTTCGTAGGCTTCGCCCACGTCCTTGAAGCGGGCTTCGGCGTCGGGTTCCTTGCTGACGTCGGGATGATACTTTCGCGCCAGCTTGCGATACGCCTGTTTGATCTGCTCGGCCGTCGCGTCGCGCGGCACATCCATGATCGCGTAGTAGTCCTTGAATTCCATCTGTTGCGCATCCTGTGGGCAAGCGCCAGTGTACGCCGCTACACTGCCTCACATGAACCGTATTCTCCTCGCGCTTTGCATGGCCTTCACACTGCTGGGACCGGCGACCGCCGGCGCACAAGACTGCAACCGTAGCTGCCTGAAGCAGCACCTGGACGCCTACCTGAACGCCGTGGCAAGCCACAACCCGGCATCAGGCAAGCTCTGGGCGGGCTTTCGCCAAACCGAAAACGCCGTCGTGATTCCGCTGGGCGAAGGGCTGTGGAAGTCGGTGACGGCGCTGGGTTCGGTGCAGCGTCAATACTTCGATCCGGCGCAGGGTCAGGCCGGTTACTACGGCACCGTGATGATGGGCAGCGAAGAAGCCGTCGTCGCGCTGCGTCTGAAGGTGCAAAAGCGCGAGGCCACCGAAGCCGAATGGTTCATCGCACGCAAGAGCGACCCCGGTTCACGCGACTCGGAAAACCGCAACACGCCGTTTGACCTCGACCAACTGCGCGCCACGCTGCCCGCGCCGCGCGTGGTGCCCAAGAGCGAACGCATGTCGCGCGAGTTGATGCAGGCCGTGGTGAACAGCTACTTCGACGGCATCACGAATCACGACGGGCGCCTCGTGCAAGGCCATCCGGGTTGCACGCGCTATGAAAACGGCTTCCCCACTTTCGGCGGCGCGATGAGCCCGCAGAGCGATGTGGGCAACGATGGCAAGGGCGACTGCCGCACGCAGACCAGCCCCAACAGCTTCGGCGTCGCCACGGTGGCAATCCGCAACTTCTACATCCTGGATGAAGAAGCGCAGGTGGTGATGGCCGAAGCGCTGTTCATCCGCGTGGCCGGCGATGATCGGCGGCGCAATCACTTCACCGAAGTGTTCCATCTGGATCACGGCAAGATTCGCGACATCCACGCCGCGTTCCACTATCCGCAGGACAATGTGGCCGTTCCAAACTGGCCGCCGTACTTCGATGGCCTGTTCCCGCTGCCGGCGAAGTATCGCTAGAGATCGATGTCGATGCTCACCGGGCAGTGATCCGAACCCATTACGTCGGCGTGGATTTTTGCGGCCCTGACCCGGTCGCTGATCGACGCCGACACCAGCACATAGTCGATTCTCCACCCTATGTTGCGTTCGCGGGAATTGGCGAAGTGCGACCACCACGAATAGTGACCATTGCCCTGCGTGAATAAACGGAATGTGTCGATGAAACCGGCATCGACGAAATTCTGAAACCCCTCGCGTTCCTCATCGGTGAAACCCTTCTTGCCGCGAGTGGGTTTGGGGTTGGCAAGATCAAGCTCAGTGTGCGCCACGTTCAGATCACCGCAGAAGATCACGGGTTTGTTGCGTTCGAGCAGGCACATGTACGCAAGAAACGCAGGGTCCCAGGCCCTGTGCCGCAGATTCAGGCGCGACAGATCATCCTTCGCATTGGGCGTGTACACCGTCACCACAAAGCACTGCGCAAACTCTGCGGTGATCACGCGCCCTTCATTCCACGAATCACGATCCTGTTCATCGGCGAACGTGAATTTTTTTGCAAAGCCATCCGGAAAGCCGTTGGTCACATTCAGCGGTTGCTGTTTCGAGAAGATGGCGGTGCCGGAATAGCCTTTCTTCTGCGCTGAATTCCAGTATTCGCGATACTCGGCCAGGTCGATTTGCGCCTGCCCCTGTTCGGCCTTGGTCTCCTGCAAACACAGAACGTCGGGCTGATAGTCGGCGATGAACTTCTGAAACGTGCCCTTCCTCACCACCGAGCGAATACCGTTGACGTTCCAGGAATACAGTTTCATTTTTCAACACCCATCGTGAAAGGACACATTTTGGTAGTCTGTCTTGGATAGTCTTCATTGAAAAGGAGGTCTGCATGACCCGAATATACCGTCGCTCATCAGTGACACTCGCCGTGGCTGCCGCCTTGTCGGCCGCCATTCCCGCCACCGTGCTGGCGCAACAGGCCGACGATGATCTGCTCTCGGAAATCGTCGTCACCGGCACGCGCGCGCAGCAGCGCTCGCGCCTCGACACGATGGCGCCCGTCGATGTGGTCAGCGTGGGTCAGTTGACCTCCCAGGGCACCACCGAACTTGCGCAGGCATTATCCACCGCCGCGCCTTCACTGAACTTTCCGCGCCCCTCGATCACCGATGGCACCGACATGGTTCGCCCGGTCACGCTGCGCGGTCTTGCGCCGGATCAAACGCTGGTGCTGGTGAACTCCAAGCGCCGTCATCAATCCGCGCTGGTCAACGTGAACGGCTCCATCGGTCGCGGTTCCTCCGGAGCCGATCTGAACGCAATACCGATGGCGGCCATCGACCGCGTGGAAGTGCTGCGCGATGGCGCATCGGCGCAATACGGCTCCGACGCCATCGCCGGCGTCGTGAACCTGCATCTGCGTGAAGCCAGTTCCGGCGGCGCAGCGCAGCTCACCTGGGGCCAGTACAACACCCGCGTGCGCGCCGCGCGCAGTTCGCGCACCGAACACGACGGCGACACGCTCACCGTATCGGTGTGGGGCGGTCTGCCGCTGGGCAATGACGGCTTCGTCACGCTCACGGGCGAATATCGCGACCGCGACCCCACCAGCCGTGGCGATCTGGACCCGCGTCTTGCCGTAGCGCCGTTGTTCGACCCGCCGCGCGTCACTTCGCGCTATGGCGATCCGAAGATCGAAGACCTCACGTTCTACGCCAATGCGGGCCTGCCGCTGAACGATGTCTGGGATATGTATGGCTGGGCCGGATTCCAGCAACGTGATGGCGAGGCTGCTGCGTTCCCGCGCCTGCGCAACAACGTCAACGTCGATCTGAGTGTGTATCCCGATGGCTTTCTGCCGCTGATCGCCACCGACATCAAGGACATCACCGCCGGCTTTGGCGTGCGCGGCGAAATCGGCGAATGGCGCGCGGATTTCAGTGTGGTCTATGGCAACAACGATCTGGGCTATCGCACCGAGAACAGCATCAACGGCACGTTGATTCCCAACTCGCCCACCAGCTTCGACTCCGGCGGCATGGACTACGATCAACTGGTGTTCAACGCCGACTTCGCGCGTGCGCTGAGCTGGTTTGGCGAGGCCGACACGAACCTGGCGCTGGGTCTTGAAGCGCGCCGCGAAACCTACGGCATCACCGCCGGCGAAGAAGCCTCGTGGATCAACGCGCCCGGCGGCCCTCCCGGCGCTGCGCCGGGCGCACAGGGTTTTCCCGGCTTTCAGCCTTCGAACGTCGTGAACGAAAGCCGCAACAACATCGCGCTGTACGTGGATATCGAATCGCAGATCACCGAACAATTCCGCGCATCGTTGGCCGCACGCGCCGAAGACTACTCGGACTTTGGCTCGCAGGTCACCGGCAAGGTGTCGGCGCGCTATGACTTCGCGCCCAGCTTCGCGCTGCGCGGCACGGTGTCCACGGGCTTTCGTGCGCCGGGCTTGCAGCAGAGCTGGTTCACTTCCACGGCCACGAACTTCATCGGCGGCATTCCGCTGGAAGTGGGCACCTTCCCGCCCACTTCAGCAGTGGCGCAGGCGCTGGGCGCGCAGTCGCTGGAGCCGGAAGAATCGGTGAACTACTCCGTCGGCGCGGTGTTTCATGTCAGCGGCTTCGAGGCCACCGTCGACGTGTATCGCATCGACATCGACGATCGCATCGTGCTGTCGGAAAACCTGGGCGGCACGCCTGCAATCGACGCGCTGCTGGGCGCGTTCCCCGGTGTGGGCCGTGTGCGCTTCTTCATCAATGGCGTGAACACCGAAACCACCGGCGTGGATGCGGTGCTGCGCTATGCGCTGCTCACGGAAAACGCAGGCAAGTGGGACTTCACGCTGTCGGCGAACTGGAACGACACCAACGTGACGAAACTGCCTTCCACCAATGTCGTGCCGCAGGGTGGAGAACTGTTTGGCCGCATCAACGTGCTGACCTTCGAGCAGGGCCAACCCGACAACAAGCAATCGCTGAGCGTGGACTGGAACCTGCCGGTGGGCTTTGGAACGATAGGCGCAACGGCAAAGCTCACCAACTATGGCGGTGTGATCGAGCCGCAGGCTCCGCCCATCACCACGGATGTATTCCTGGGCTCGGCGATGCTGGCTGATCTGGAACTGCGCGCGGGCTTGAGCAATGGCCTGACGCTGAGCCTCGGCGCGGACAACGTGTTCGACAAGTATCCGACGATGACGCCGGAGAGCGTCAACACCACCGGCGCCACGTCGTTCTCGCGTTACTCGCCGTTCGGGTTTGGCGGGCGGTTCTGGTACGCGAGGTTGGGATTCAACTGGTAACGCGCGGGTAGCGCATCGAAGCCGGCGGCGCTTGATATTCGCAAGCGCCGCCGGCAGTTTTCACTCACGCACTCAGCAGCGGTCGCGCGGCTTGTAGGTGGCGTCGAATCTGTCCGGCGTGCCGCTATCCGAACTGATGCAGCGCTTGGAAATCAGCCACTGACCATTGACCTTGCGCAGTTCGCTGTATTCCCGGCCCTGCTCGTACAGGCTCGGGGCCTTGCCCACGCCGTCGTTCATCACGCCGGTCCAGATCACCTCGGCCGTGGCGCGGTCGCCGTCGATCGTGATCACCGGATTGTTCAGCAGCATGTGGCCGCGACGCCGCTGCTCGTTGGCGGCCCGCGTGGCCGCGCCTTCGGGCGCATACAGCTTGGTGATCTCCGCGCGCCCGCGTGCGATGGTGCTGTCCACGTCGAGCAGTCCATCATCGGTGAAATACGTCGCCAGCGCGCCGCGATTGCCCTGCGACATGTCGTAGTAGAAATGCACCAGCAAGTCTTCGATCTGGATGCGGTCGAGCAGCGTGGCCTGCGTGACGGGCTTGTAGTCGGACGCGGCAATGGCCGCCACCGAAGTCAGCGCGGCCAACGCCACGGCGGCGGCGACGCCGAGAGCTTTTCCGTTCCGCGCGATGTTGCTGAGTGTCATGTTTTCCCCCTTATTGAGTGCGATTGGCCGCCAAAACCTGCTGGCGGTCCATCGAATGATATTCGCTCTGCTTCGCCGTTGACACCGCCCCCAGCCCTCGACCGTCCGCAAAAACCGACAGATTCCTTGCTTGTCGCCGAAGGCTCCCCATAATCTGCCCCTCCCAGCCCAAACCGTTCCTACCGCCGACAGGACTCCCCCCATGAAATCCCGCTCTCTGCTGGTCGCCGCGCTGCTGGCGGCCACGTTACTGCTCACCGGGATGGACCCCGCCTTCGCCGAAGATTGGCAGGTCGTGCTGCTCAAGCCCCGTGGCTGCGGCACCTGCGGCCTCGTCGAGGAAATCCTCAAACGCAATGCGCAGTTGCAGCGGGCGACGCTGGAAGATGGCGCAGGCGGTGAGGTTGAAGCGGCCATTCAGCGCCGCGCCTCATCCGATCTGACCGACGAGGAATGGACACAACTGCGCGCCGTGCCCGGCTTTGATGAAACGCACTGGCGTGCAAGAACCGCTGCGCAGGCCGCGCTGGTGCTGCTCAAGCGCGACGGCGTGATCGTCGCCGCCGGCGACATCATGGACTCGGCCGATCTGCGCAACGCGCGTTATCCGATAGACCTCACGACACCCAACGCCGACAAAGACCCCGGCGAAGTGCGCGGCGCGCACAGCCAGTTCATCCGCGATCTGTACCTGCGCTCGTGGAACCTCAACTGGTTCTATCAAGTGGCGCTGCATCCGGAACTTGCCGCATCGCGCAGCGGCGCGGCGTGGCTCTCAGCCAACCCTGCCACGCTGACGCAGCCGCTGGGCGCGGCCAATGTGATGCTGATGTCCACGGCCTCCGGCGCAGCCGACAACGAAATCTTCAACGCGCTGCGCATCGAGGAAATACGCGACATCCTCGCGCAATCGATTGCGCTGGACCCCTCGCAGCTTCGCATCTTCTACGGCAGCGACAACGCCGTGGGTCCCAATGCGCTGGAAGTGCGCGGCGGACGCATCGGCCTCGTGCGCCGCAATGTGGCCGGTTCCACGCCCTTCAGCCCCGATGCGGCGCAGCGCATTTTCCAATCGATTCGCGCGCAGCCCGGCAGCCACAATCTGCTGGTGTTGATCGGGCACGGCAATCCCGAAGGCGCGGGCATGTGGGGCAGCCCGATGCCGCTGTCGCCGGAAACGCTGCATGCGATGCACGATCATGGCGGCGGCGATGATGTGCTGGTCAGCGGCAATTGCTTTGGTGGCGTGATGGCGCGGGCGATGAGTTGCGGTTTCTTCGGCGCACGTCCGGATATCGTCGCCACCGGCTGTCAGGCCGATGCGGCCGACGTGGCGCAGAGCCGCGACTATCTGCATGTGTTCTTCAGCAGTCTCACGTCGCAAAATCGCGGCCGCGCCGATGTGAACGACGACGGCGACATCTCCTTCGCCGAAGCGCACTGGAGCGCCAGCATCGATGGCGATGAGCGCAACATCACCTACACCAGCATCGATGCGCTGGCCGATGCGTGGTTCGATGCCCACGCGGACACCGC
>JAITMN010000016.1 GCA_031277355.1 Nevskiaceae bacterium
GGCGCGCAAGACGCTGGGCTATGACCCGAAGGTTCTGGTCGATGAAGGCGTGCGCCGCTATCTGCGCTTCCTGAAACATTCGGTGCCGGTGTGAAGCTGGGTGTCATCGGCACCGGCTATGTCGGTCTGGTTTCCGGCGTCTGTCTGGCCGCGAAGGGGCATGATGTCACCTGTGTGGATCGGGATGCGTCCATTGTCGAACGGCTGAATCGGGGCGAGCCGCATATCCATGAAAGGGGGCTGCCTGCATTGCTGGCGCAGGTGATCGAGGCCGGCCGTTTCCGCGCCACCACCGACACCGCCAGTGTGCTGGATGAAGTGGACACGGTGCTGATTGCCGTTGGCACGCCATCGGAAGACGGCGTGATCGACCTCACCCATGTGCGCGCCGTGGCGCGGGAAATCGGCGCTTACCTGCGCAATTCCACACGCGCCATTGCCGTGATCGTAAATAGCACCGTGGTGCCCGGAACCACCGATACCGTGGTTCGTGGAGAAATCGAGCACGCCTCAGGCAAGACGTTTCCCGCCTTCGGGCTTGGAATGAATCCCGAGTTCCTGCGCGAAGGCGAAGCCATCGAAGATTTCATGTTTCCGGATCGCATCGTTCTCGGACATGAGGATGAGATGACGCTGGCGCGTCTGGAAGCGCTTTATCAGCCGTGGGACGTGGCGAAGGTGCGCGTGAACACCCGCACCGCCGAGATGATCAAGTACGCGAACAATGCGCTGCTGGCGCTTCAGATTTCCGGCATCAATGAAATCGCGAATCTGTCTGCGGCCGTCGGCGGCATCGATGTGATGGACGTGGTTCAGGGCGTGCATCTGGACAAACGCTGGAACCCGATCATCGAAGGATCACGGAGGGTCGAGCCGCAAATTCTCACCTATCTGGTTCCGGGCTGCGGTTTTGGCGGAAGCTGCTTTCCGAAGGATGTGCAGGCGTTGCGATCTCAGGGACAGGCCAAGGGCCTGCCCATGCACATGCTGAACGGGATTCTGGATGTGAATGATCGCCAGCCGTTTCAGGTGGCAAGCATCATCGAACGACACAAGAACCTTGCCGGCGCGAAGGTGCTGGTGCTGGGCCTGGCCTTCAAACCCGACACGGACGACGTTCGCGAATCCGCCTCATTGAAGATCGTTTCCGACCTGCTGCACAAAGGGGCGGTTGTCTCGGCGCATGACCCGATTGCAACGGAGAACTTCAAGAGATTTCTCGGCGAGGAATCGCGCCGGATTTTCTTTCGCGATGATTGGCGCAGCGCGGTGACGGAGAACGACATCATCGTCGTGGCGACCCGTTGGGAGGTCTATCGCCAATTGCCTGAATTGCCGCTGGATGGAAAATTCGTGTTCGACGCGCGCCGCATGTTTGCCGCCCATTCGCTGAAAGGCGCTCGCTATCTGTCCATTGGTCTGGGGTAGGGCGCGAGCGTGAAGCTGGTCATTGGCGGCAGTGGACGTCTCGGCAAAGCCCTGTGCGCGGCGCTGGGCCCGCACAACACCTTGGCCCCGGCCCGCGCGGTGTACGAAAACTGGTGGCAGCCGGGAATGGACGCGACCATCGAAGCTTTCCTCACCCGCGCGCCCCAGCCGATAGACTGCATTTTCATCGCGGCAGGCATCATCGATTCGCGCGCATCGGCGGCAGACCACGAGCGCGTGAACTTCAGGCTGCCCGAGCAGATTCTGCGGGCCGCCGCCCGATGCCACATTCGCGTCGTGACCCTTGGCACGATGATGGAACTGATCTCATGCGGGGAACCGCCGTCAGCTTACGCGGCAAGCAAGCGTGCACTGGCAAGGCAGGTGCAGACGCTGCGTCAGGATGCGCTGCATATACGCATCAACACGGTATATGGTACTGTTCCGCCTGCGCCATACATGTTCGCCGGGCTCATGCTCAAAGCGCTCGTTACGCATTCGCCTTTTTTGATGTCGCCAGGAAATCAGATGCGTGAGTATCACCATATCGACGACGAGGTGCAGGCCATCATTGCACTGGCGGCGTCGGCTCAAGCCGGGGTGATCAACCTCAATCACGGCGCACCGATCACGATGGCCGCGCTTGCCCATCGCACCTTCGAGGCTCTGGATGCACTTGACCTGTTGCGCATCGGCGCGCTGCCCGCGCCGACGAACGAGCGTTTTGATCTGGAATACGTCCGTCCGTTTCTTCTGAACGGCCTGAATTTTCGCGATGCGCTGACGGCAATGCCTTCGTACATGCGTGAGTGCGTCAGCGCGTCATGACCGATGCGATGATCTCCGGCGAGAAACCGGCGGCCCGCAGCATGCCGCTGATCTCCATCTCCATCCCGGTCTTGAATGAGCAGGGCAATCTGGATGCCCTCTATCAACGTCTGTGCGCGGTGGCCGAACGCATGTCGGATCGCTGCAAGTTCGAGTTTGTGTTTTCCGACAATCATTCCAGCGATGCCACCTGGGAGAAGCTGCGCCGGTTGGCCGTTCTGGATGCGCGCGTCAGGGCCATCCGCTTTTCCAAGAATTTCGGATTCCAACGCTCCATTCTCGCCAACTATCTGCACACGCGCGGCGATGCCGTGGTGCAGATCGACGCCGACCTGCAAGACCCTCCCGAACTGGTGGAAGCTTTCTTTGAACGCTGGCAGAGCGGTTATCAGGTTGTCTACGGTATTCGCCGTCACCGCCAGGAAGGCGCGTTATTCAATAAATTCCGAAAGTTCGGCTATTGGGTCATCGACCTTCTGAGCGATCACTCCATTCCCCGTGACGCCGGGGATTTTCGTCTGATCGATCGCCGCGTGGTCAACGCATTGCTGCAACTGAAGGCGGCGAATCCCTACCTGCGCGGCATGATTGCGGACCTGGGTTTCGAGCAGGTCGGCATCGAATATGCGCGCGACGCGCGCGTGGCCGGCGTAAGCAAATTCGGCGTCGTGCGTCTGGTGCGCCTTGGCCTGACCGCCGTTTTCAATCATTCCACAGTGCCGTTGAGGCTGGCGTCGCTGGCAGGCATTTCGATGCTGCTGATCAGCATGCTCGGTGCGATCTACTACGCCGTGCTTCGCATCATGAATCCCGATCTGCCGCAGGGATTCGCCAGCCTTGTGATATTGGTGCTGTTTGGCATTGGCTTGCAGTCGCTGCTCCTGGGCATAGTGGGCGAGTATCTGCTGCGCATCTATCTGATTCTGCGCGCCGAGCCGTTGGCTATTGTGGAGAGCAGCCTGAACTTCGAGCCCGATGAGATCAAACTTTAATGGAAAGTCGATGAAGGCAGTCATTCTGGCCGGTGGTCTGGGAACGCGAATCGCGGAGGAATCCGATCATCGGCCCAAACCGATGATCGAGGTGGGCGGGCGTCCGCTGCTGTGGCACATCATGAAGGCTTACGCGCATCATGGCGTGAAGGATTTCATCATCTGCCTGGGCTACAAGGGCTACATGATCAAGGAATTCTTTTTCAACTATCACAACCACATGGCCGATCTGAAGATTGATCTGAAGTCTGGCGCGCATACCGTGCTGAACAGTCAGGCGGAGGATTGGTCGGTTACGCTGGTGGATACCGGCGCGGAGACGATGACCGGCGGGCGATTGAAGCGTGTGGCCTCATACATCGGTAATGAGACGTTTTGCCTGACCTATGGCGACGGCCTTTCAGACATCAACATCGCGGCGGAAATGCAGTTTCATCGCAGGCACGGCAAGCTGGCTACGGTGGCGGCGGTTCGCCCGCCGGGGCGGTTTGGCGTGCTGAACATCGGGCAGGCCGGTGATGTGCGCTCGTTCGAGGAAAAGCCCAGCAACGAGATCGGCTGGATCAACGGCGGGTTCTTCATTCTGGAGCCTGCGGCGATTGATTACATCGATGGCGACGTCACATCTTGGGAGCGTGAACCGCTACAGAATCTGGCACGAGACGGACAACTGGCTGCATATCAGCATCATGGCTTCTGGCAACCCTGCGACACGCTTCGCGACAAGCGGCAACTGGACGAACTCTGGCGCAGCGGGCAGGCGCGCTGGCGCGTCTGGAACGATTGAGGGTTTGCGCACATGAATCGCTCTTTATCCGCCACGACGCGCGATCTGCTGCTGATCCTGCTGTCTGCTCTGGTGATCATCGGAGCCGGCATCGGTCTGCGCAATCCCTGGCCGGCCGACGAGCCCGTTTATGCGCTGCTGGCGCGCGACATGCTCGCCACCGGCGATTGGCTGATTCCGCTGATGGGCGGCGACTTCTTTCAGGACAAACCGCCGTTCATGATGTGGCTTCAGGCCGTCTTCTACATCGTCACAGGGTCGGAGAAGGTCGGCTTTCTGTTGCCCTCGCTGCTCGCGGGCTTGGGCACGCTGGCATTGATCTACGATCTTGGCCGCCGGATGTGGAACCGCGAAGCGGGGATATACGCGGCGGCGATACTGCTGTTCACCGTGCAGTTCACGTTGCAGTCGCGGCGCGGTCAGCAGGATGCGCTGCTGATGTTCTTCACCGTACTGTCTTTGTACTGCCTGCTTCGTCAATTGCTGTTGGGTGGCGGCTGGCGATGGCTGGTCGGCGCGGGATTGGCCGCCGGCTTGGGCGCACTCACGAAGGTGGTTGGCTTCCTGTCGTTCATGGTGTTGGCGCCGTGGCTGTTTGCCGTGTGGCGAGGCTGGCCCGGCGTGAAGTGGCAGACGCCCATCATTCCGTGGATGCTGGTGAGCGCTCTGGCCTGTGTGCTGGTCACGGGCTTCTGGTTGCTGCCCATTTGGTTACAGGCGCGGCACGATCCCGTCGTCGCCGATTACTTTCGTGAATTGGTGATCACGCAGACCTACGGGCGCTATGTAGAGCCGTGGCATCACTATCAACCGCCCTGGTACTACCTGCAGACGATGGCTACGGCATGGCTGCCGCTAACGGCCCTGCTGCCGTGGCTCGTGCCGCAATGGCGCGCAGCGCTGCGTCAGCGCGATGTGCGCGTGTTGTTGCCGGTGGGCTTCGTCGTGCTGTATGTGCTGTTCTTCACGTTGAGTAGCGGCAAGCGCGAGATGTACATACTCCCGGCGCTGCCGATGCTGGCGCTGCCGGCCGGTTATCTGCTGCCGCAATTGCTGCGGCGGGTGGGCGTGCAGCGCGTGTTCAGCACATTGCTGTTGATCGTGGCATTCGCCGCCGCTGGCGGGGCAATTTGGTTGCGCCTCATCGACCCCGCGCGA
The DNA here is from genome assembly GCA_031277355.1 of Nevskiaceae bacterium. Taxonomy (GTDB): domain Bacteria; phylum Pseudomonadota; class Gammaproteobacteria; order Steroidobacterales; family Steroidobacteraceae; genus ZC4RG30. The sequence goes on from JAITMN010000016.1 coordinate 5,194, forward strand.
GGCGCGCAGTTGTTGGCCGAAGGTGGCGTCAGCAGCGTTGCGCCGCTGATCGTGCTGGCCGTCGTGGCTCTGGGCGCATTGGCGTGGTTCCGATGGGAGAGGGCGCATCTGGCTTTCGCCACGATGATGGCCGCCGCTTGGCTGATCGCCGGATTCTGGGTGTTCCCGCAAATGGATGGCGAGCGCTCGGCCAGCAACTTCATCACGCGGCTTGAACAGATGGCCGCGCCCGACAGAGAGTTGGGGCTGCTGGCCTATCACGAGCATTTCCTGTGGAACATCACTCGCCCTTCGGTGAATTTCGGCCACCGCCGTTTTCGTGAAGGCGATGCAGAAATATTCGACGCCGCCGCATGGCTTGCCGCCGCGCCCAACCGGCAATTGCTGGTACAGGAGGAAATGCTGCATCCCTGTTTCGACACCGCCACCGCACGCGAGGTGGGTGAGTCCAGCCGTGGCCTGTGGTATCTGGTGGAAGGTTCGCCCGATCCGTCCTGCGCGGCCAAAGGCGATCTTTCCCACGTTCTGCACTACGCGCCTCACGGCGGGCAATGAAACATCTGCTGCCGCAGTTCGCCCGCTTCGTGCTGATCGGCGGGATTTCAACGGCGTTGCAGTATTTGATCCTCGCGATGGGCGTGGAATGGCTCGACGCCGATCCGGTGCTG
>JAITMN010000030.1 GCA_031277355.1 Nevskiaceae bacterium
CCGATACCCTGGTGCAGCGATGACATGGTCACGTTCGGCAAGGCGATTCGCGAAGGTTTTTTCAACGTGCTGTCCGACAGCGTCGAGAAGATTACCGGCCACAAGCCGCGTACGCTTGCATCGGTGCTGGAACAGTATCAGCACACTTGGCCCCAATAAGGAAGATTCCATGCGTTACTCGACACTATCACTGGCCGTCATCGCCTGCCTTGCGCTCACCGCCTGCGGCAAGCGCGATGCGGCTCCGGCTTCAACCCGCACGCCGGCGCAGGTCGACGATGCGCGCATCGCCAACGCCGCCTCCGAGCCGCAGAACTGGCTGGTCCACGGCGGCGACTATCAGGCGCAGCGCTTCTCGGGGCTTGATCAGATCACGCCGGAGAACATCGGCGAACTGAAGCCCGCGTGGTCGATGGACTTCGACACCACGCGCGGGCAGGAAGCCACGCCCATTGTCGTGGATGGCGTGGTGTACGTGAGCACGGCATGGAGCAAGGTCTATGCGGCGGACGCAAAGACCGGCAGACAACTGTGGCAATTTGATCCGCAGGTGCCCGGCCCCGTTGCAGCGAAGAATTGCTGCGACGTGGTCAGCCGTGGCGTGGCGGTGTATCTGGGCAAGGTCTACATCGCCACTTACGACGGACGCCTGATCGCGCTCGATGCGGCCACAGGTCAACCCGTGTGGACGACGCAGACGGTTGACACAGAAGGCATGTACACGATCAGCGGCGCACCGCGCGTGGGTGGCGGACTGGTGTACATCGGCAATGGCGGCGGCGAGTTCGGCGGACGCGGCTATGTGAGCGCCTACGATGCGCAGACCGGCCAAATGGCGTGGCGCTTCTACATTACGCCCGGCGATCCGGCCAAACCCGATGGCGCAGCGTCGGATGCAATCATGGCAAGTCTGGTGCAGCCCACCTGGTTCGGCCCGCACAACGATTATCGCGGTGGCGGCATGGTGTGGAACGCCATCGTTTACGACGCCGAGTTCGATCAACTGTATATGGCGACCGGCAATGGTTATCCGTGGCCGCGACTGATTCGCTCCGAAGGCAAGGGCGATAACCTCTTCATCTCCGCCATCGTCGCGGTGGATGCGAAGACCGGCGCCTATCGCTGGCATTACCAGGAAACACCGGGCGAGAGTTGGGACTACGATTCCACCGGCGACATGGTGCTCGCCGATCTGACCCTCAACGGACAGCCGCGCAAGGCGCTGATGCACACGCCGAAAAATGGATTCTTCTATGTGCTCGACCGGCAGGATGGAAAGCTGATCTCCGCCGAACCCTATGTGCCCGGCATCACCTGGGCCACGCGCGTAGACATGGCCACCGGTCGCCCCGTCATCGCCGATAACGCGTACTACACCGACAAGCCCGTGACGCTGAGTCCAGGCGAAAGCGGCGCGCATGGCTGGCAACCCACGGCGTTCAGCCCGAACACCGGCCTGCTGTATCTGCAAGCCAACGCTCATGCCACTTCCCGCTTCATTCCGCGCCGCGAGGAATTCGAGTACGTGAAGGGCATGGACAAGCTCGGCCTGCATCACTTCGCGCAGCACGGTCCTTATGAAGAACCACCGCAACGAGACCCCAACGCGCCAGCCGTTGAAAGCTATCTTCTGGCCTGGAACCCGGTGACCCAACAGGCCGCGTGGAAAACACCCGGCAGCGGTGGCGGTGTACTGGCCACGGCAGGCGGTTTGGTATTCCAGGGCTACAGCCGCGATGTGTACATGGGCGAACTGCGTGCCTATCGCGCGGACAATGGCGCAGAGGTGTGGAAGCACGACACGCCCAACGCCATCATCACCGGGCCGATCAGCTATGCGGTGGATGGCGAGCAATACATTCTGGCGGCGTCGGGCGCTGGTGGTGGCGGCATCATCTCGGCGCCGAAGGTGATGCGCTTGCCGCAAGTGGGTCGCCTCGTTGCCTTCAAGCTGGGCGGCAGCGCGCAGTTGCCGGCCGATCCGCCGCTGGCCGGTCCGGTGGTGCAGGTCACGCAGCGATTCCCCGCCGATGTCGTGGCGCAGGGCGCGCAACTGTATCTGGACACCTGCGCGCGCTGTCATGGCATCGGCACGCGCGCATCGGGCATCCTGCCGGACCTGAAACGCTCGGCCACGTTGAACGATGCGGCAACCTGGAGAGCGATTGTTGAAGACGGCACGCTTGCCAGTCGCGGCATGATTGCGTGGAAGGGATTGATTCCCGATAACTCTGCGGAAATGATTCGCGCTTACGTTGCCGAACAAGCACGCGCGGAAGCCACGCCGTAGAATGGCGGCATGAACAACGAGAACCGATACGAAGCGCAAGCCACGCAGGTGCTGCAATACCTGCGCGGCTTGCAGGACCGCCTGTGCAACACCTTCGGTGGCGCGTCGATGGGCGGAGAATTTCTTCGCGATGCCTGGGAGCGCCCCGCATCCGAAACATCGCTGCAAGGTGGTGGCATCACTGCCGTGCAAGAGGGCGGTGAAGTGTTTGAACGCGCGGGCGTGGCCTTCTCCGACGTGCGCGGCTCGAAGCTGCCGCCTTCGGCCACGGCGCGCAATCCGCAGCTTGCGGGCCGGGGTTTTCGCGCGATGGGCGTGTCGGTGGTGATGCATCCGCGCAATCCGCATGCGCCCACGAGTCATGCCAATGTGCGTTTCTTCAGCGCCGGTGATGTGTGGTGGTTTGGCGGCGGGTTTGATCTCACGCCCTACATCCCCTACGAAGAGGATGTGATCGCCTGGCATCGTGCGGCGCGCGACGCCTGCGATGGCGTTTCGCAAAACATCTATCCGGTGGCGCGCAAGCACTGCGACGATTACTTCTTCCTGAAGCATCGCGGCGAGGCGCGCGGCATCGGCGGCGTTTTCTATGACGACGTGAATGAGTCGTCGGCAGACATGCCATTGACCTGGGAGCAGGGCTTTGCGCTGATGCAGCGCGTGGGCGATGCCTACCACGACGCCTATCGCGATGTGATCGCACGCCGCCGCAACACGCCGTCCACCGAGCGCGAGCGCAACTATCAGTTGTACCGGCGCGGGCGGTATGTGGAATTCAATCTCGTGTTCGACCGTGGCACGCTGTTTGGCTTGCAGAGCGGCGGCCGCACGGAGGCGATATTGATGTCGATGCCGGCCGAAGCGCGCTGGGCGTATCGCAGTCCCGATGCACAGATGGATGCCGCGCTGCTGCCCTACCTCACAACGCTGCGCGGCAAGGATTGGCTGGGCTGAGCGATCAGCCCAACCCCAGTTCGCGTGCATCGGCCCACACGCCATGCACCTGCTGGCTGATCTTGAACGGCAGGATCACGCGCGCCACATCGCCTTCGCCCAACCGCTGCGCGTCGGCGATGACCAACTCGGCGCGATCTTCGGCATAGTTCGTGGCAACGCCCACCAGATAGCCGTCGCCCTCCTGACCTGAGGGACGCGGCACGAAGCTGCACTCTTGCAGCACATGCGTAGGGCCGGCGAAGTAGGTGTCGAGTTGGCCGGTTTCCAGATCAAAGCGTCCATAGCAATTGCTGGGCCGCGCAGGCCCCGCGCTGCCCACGATCGCGCGGTCAATGGGTTTGGTTTCGTCGTAGAACTGCGTATACAGATAGCGCGTGGGCAGCGACAACACTCGCGGATCGACCTTGCCCAGATCACCCACCTGCATCGGCCAGAGAATTTCCTCCTGCCAATTGTTGCCGCGCTTGCCCAGATCGAGCGTGATCTTGCGGATGAACGCACGCGCGCCCGCCGGATTGAACGGCGCGCCATCCACGTTCGGAAAGAACGGAAAGAAGTTCGAATCAAAGAACGGCGCGTACAGAATAACCTTGTCGCCTTCGGTCACCGCATTGAACGTATGCATCATGCAGCGCTCGGGACCCTCGAACCAGCGCATGTCCCTGGCGCTGCCGCCGCGCGGAATCACGCCGATCACCGAAGGTTTGGTCTTGTCCCAACCCCAGTGAATCTTGCCTTCACGCAAGCGCTCCATGCCGGTGACATAGCCGCCGAACGGAATCACCACATGCCGGTGCGTCAGCGCCATGTCGTGAATCACGCTGACATAGGGCACTTTCACCGTCACCGAATCGGACACCCTGCCCTGCGAATTCAGCGTGGCGATGTACAGATCATCGGATGCAAGGCCGTTGGCCTCATAACCGTAAGACACCATCTCGCCGGTGAGCGGATCGAGCTTCGGATGCGCGCTGAAGGTTTCGCTTTTCCAGGTGCCGAAGGCATCCCAGGTGCCCTGCGTTTCGAGCGTGAGCGGGTCGATCAGATAGGGCAGACCATCTTCTTTCAGCGTATAGAGCTTGCCGTGATGCACCAGCGGCGCCGTATTCGACACCGTGCGCGTGTTGGGATGCTGCGGATCGCTGATGGCCGGATCGTCGGTGAACGGATTGCGGTAGTAGCCAAACAACTGCCGCCCGGCTTCGCGGTTGCGATCAAAGCGCTGCGTGCGCACCCAGCGGCCGGTGTAGTCCACGCGGCCATTGCGGATGCGAAAGCTGCTGACATAGCCATCGGCGTTGAGAATGGCGTCGTCGGCAAACTTCGGCGGATAGAACCACTCCGCCCCCACGCGGTAGAACGCGCCGTTGATGTCGGCGGGAATCTTGCCGATCACATCGCAGTCGAGCACCTGACTTTCAAAGCGCGTGGCGGCGCTGAGCGTCCGCATCAATCCATCGTTGGAATTTTCCGCCATGATCGTGAACTCCGGCTGATATTGCGACGATTGTGTGTGCGTTCATCCGCGCCCGACGAAGGGCATCGCGGTGGCCATCACGGTGATGTTCAGCACGTTGGCATTGAGCGGCAACCCCGCCATGTAAGCCACCGCCTGCGCCACATGCTCCACATCGAAGGTAGGTTCGGGCTTCAGCGAGAAATCGGCTTGCAGCGTGCCCTGCGACATCGGGATACCCAGATCGGTCTGCACATTGCCGATGTCGATCTGACCGCAGGCGATATTGCACAGCCGCCCTTCCAGCGCCAGCGACTTGGTGATGCCGGTAACCGCATGCTTGGAAGCCGTGTAAGCCACCATGAACGGACGCGGCGTGACCGAAGCAATGGAGCCATTGTTGATGATGCGGCCACCCTGCGGCGACTGCGCCTTCATCACGCGAAACGCAGCCTGCGCGCACAGCAACACGCCGGTGATGTTGGTGTCGATCACCCGCTGCCACACTTCAAGGGGCAGCTCGTCCGTAGGCGTGGGCTTGGCCGCTGCGCCGGCATTGTTGAACAGCACGTCAAGGCGACCAAAACGCGCCACGGCGGTATCGAACAGACGCTGCACCGCCTCAGGATCGGTCACATCCGTGGGCACGGCCAGCACGTCCGCGCCGCCCAGCCTCGCCACTTCAGCCAGCGGTTCGGCGCGCCGCCCGGCAATCACCACCGCGTAGCCATCGGCCGCCAATCGCAGCGCCACCGCGCGTCCAATGCCCGACCCCGCACCCGTTACCAGCGCCACCTTCTTTTGCATGTGCAAGAACCCTGTTGTTTGAATATTTGAATCTGTGCACCAATTAGACTACCCCAATTCGCGGTATGCTTGCTCCCCAGAGCATCTCAAGGAACTATCAGCCATGGACCGCATCAAGCAGATCGTCGTTGCCATCAAAACCCCCTCCTCGCGCCGGCAGCCGCCGATGCAGAAGGCCGCACAACTGGCCAAGGCCACCGGCGCGCGGCTGCTGCTGTTTCACGCGATCACGCAACCGCTGATGATCGACGCCTGGTCGATGGATGGCGTGTCGCTGCAAGACGTGCAAAAGCGCTGGAAAGCCAGCGTGATGAAGCAACTGGAAAAGCTGGCCGACGGCCTGCGCACCGACGGCGTAACGGTGGAGTGCAATTGCACCTGGGATTTTCCCGCCTACGAAGCAGTGGTGCGTTTCGCCGAGAAAAACAAGGCTGATCTGATCGTCGCCGAGCGCACCGAAAGCAAGCGCCTGATGCCCTGGCTGCTGCGCTTCAACGATTGGGAGCTGATTCGCCGCAGCGCGATTCCGGTGCTGCTGGTCAAGCGCACGACGCCGTGGAAAAAAGCCGCCGTGCTCGCGGCGATCGATCCGCTGCATACCTTCGCCAAGCCAGCCAAACTCGACACCGCCATTCTCGATGAGGCGACGTGGCTCGCCGAAGCGATGGGCGGCGCGCTGCATGTGGTGCATGCCTATCCGGGCGCACCCACGTCGATGCCGCTGCGCGGCGTGTCGGCGGACCTCAGCCAGTCCATCGAGAAGCAGGCCGCCACCAGTGCGCGCAAGGCGCTGGATGCCGAACTTGAAGGCCGCAACATTCCCAAGGCGCGGCGTCATCTGGTGGCCGGACATCCGGTCGATGTGGTGCCGAAGACGGCCAAGAAAGTGCGCGCCGGCATCGTGGCGATGGGCGCGGTTTCGCGCTCGGGCATCAAGCGCCTGGTGATCGGCAACACCGCCGAGCAAGTGCTCGACGCACTGCCCTGCGACGTGCTGGTGCTGAAGCCCTCGACCTTCAAGGCGCGCGTGCCGGAGAAGACGCGCGGCACACAGTTGGTGGCCCCGCCGCCTTACATCTGACCGCAACGGGCGACGAGGCTAAACGGCAGCCTCGTCGTCCAGCAGCGAGCGGTCCACATCGCGCACGTCGTTGCAGCCGGTCAGCGCCAGCGTCACCTGCATTTCGCGGGCGATGATCTGCAAGGCCAGCGCCACACCCGCCTCGCCCATTGCGCCCAATCCATACAGATAAGCGCGACCGGTGAGCGCGGCGTTCGCGCCCAACGCAATGGCTTTGAGGATGTCTTGACCGCTGCGCACGCCGCCGTCGAACAACACTTCGCAGCGCCCCGCCACCGCATCGACCACACGCGGCAGCGCGCGAATCGTGGACACCGCACCATCCAGTTGCCGCCCGCCGTGATTGGAAACGATGATGCCATCGGCCCCCAGCGCCACCGCCTCGCGTGCGTCCTGCGGGTCGAGGATGCCTTTGACGATCAGCTTGCCGGGCCAGCGCGCGCGAATCTTTGCCAAATCCTTCCACGTGACCGAAGCATCGAACTGCGAGGCCACCCATTGCGCAAAAGACGTTGCCGCCGTGTCGGGCACCGCATCGGCCAGATTGCCGAAGTGACGCCGCTTGCCCCGCAGCACGCTCCACACCCAGCGCGGCTTCGTGCCGATGTCGATGGCGTTGCGCAGCGTGAGTTTCGGCGGCACCGACAGGCCATTCTTCGCATCGCGCCGCCGCAGACCCGACACGGGAATATCCACCGTCATCATCAACACCGGGCAACCGGCGGCTTCGGCGCGGTCGATCAGCGCGGAGGTATAGCCGCGATCCTTCATCACGTACAACTGAAACCAGAACGGCGTGTTCGTGGCCTGCTTCACGTCTTCAATCGAACAGATCGACACGGTGCTCAGGCAAAACGGAATACCAAAATCGCGCGCCGCACGCGCGGTGTGAATCTCGCCGTCGCCATGCACGAAGCCGCACATGCCGGTAGGACCAATGGCCAGCGGCATGTTCGCAGGCATACCCAGAATGGGGCGGGTCAACTGCTGCCGCGCCACGTCGATCAGCACGCGCTGGCGAAACTTGATCGCATCCAGATCGCTGCGATTGGCGCGCAGCGTGTGTTCGTCGTAGGAGCCATGATCCAGATATTCGAAGATGGACTTCGGCACGCGGCGCTTGGCGATCTCGCGCAGGTCCGCGATGCTGTTGATGACGGTCACATTTCCTCCGGATGAGCCAGCTTCAATTCACCGGCATGATAAATTCTGGTCCACGGCGGCCGCCCTCTTCGGGCCAGCGCTGCATCACGCTCTTGTAGCGCGTGTAGAAGCGCAGCGCTTCATCGCCATACACATGATGATCGCCAAACAGCGATTGCTTCCAGCCGCCGAAGGATTGCCACGCCATCGGCACCGGAATCGGCACGTTGATGCCCACCATGCCCACCTGCACACTATGCGCAAAGGCCCTCGCCGTTGCGCCATCGCGCGTGTAGCACACCGCGCCATTGCTCAGCGGATGCGTATTGATCAGCCGCACAGCGGTAGCCAGATCAGCAACACGCACGATCGACAACACCGGCCCGAATACTTCTTCGCGATAGATCGACTGATCGGCGTGCACCTGATCGAAGATCGTCGGCCCAGTGAAAAAACCGCCCTCGTAACCGGGGATGGCAAGACCACGGCCATCGAGCAAGAGCCGCGCGCCTTCGGCCTGACCGCGCGCAATGTACGACTCCACGCGCTGACGATGCGCCGCGCTGACCAGCGGTCCCACATCCACCGCCATGCTGCCCGGCCCCACGCGCAGCGCGCGTGCGCGTTGCAACACCTTCTCCACCAGCGCATCAGCGCCATCGCCCACCAGCACCGCAACCGACACCGCCATGCAGCG
>JAITMN010000045.1 GCA_031277355.1 Nevskiaceae bacterium
GCGTATTCACCGCTGCTTCGAGATCAGGGGCCGCGACGCTGCATAACGTCGCGGCCCGAACTTCGCCTCAAACGCAAACGTCTTATTTCTTCTGCAGGTTGGCCTTGCCACCGGACTGCCGCAGCGGCGCGACCAGCCGGCTGCGCTGCTCCATCATCCGCAGTGTTCGGGTCGAGTTGCCCGCATGTGCCGGCGCGGCGCGCTGCTGCGTGGCAAGGCTCGGACGATCAGCGGCAATTCCCGCAGCGTCGTTGTTCGGCGTGGGCGTGACTATTTCGGCGGCACCCATGATCGTGCGGATACGCTGGTTTTCCACGTCGGCCACGAACAGATTGCCCGGCAAATCGATGGCGACATTCCACGGGCCGTTGAATTGCGCATCGGCACGCGGACCATCGGCGAAACCAGCGCCGTTGCCCGCCAGCGTGCTCACGACCCAATCCTGCGCAGCGAAGTCGTAATCAATCACGCGGATGTTGTGGTTGCCGAAGTCGGCCACATACAGCGTAAAGCCGTTGCTGAGTTCATCCATGATGAGGCCGCTGGGGTAATTGAACTGCGCCTCGTCGGTCGTCCCATCGGTCGAACCGATCTCGCCCGTGCCAGCCAGCGTGAACACATACGGCTCATCGGGAATATTGGGATTATCGCCCGTATCTCCCGGTACGATGGCGCGGATGGTGCTGGCCGCTGCCTCGGCCACATACAGCCAGCCTGCCGAATCCACGGCGACATCAAACGGGCTCCAGAATTGAACGTCAGCAAGCGGGAGGAAGTTGCCGTCTTCATCGACTTCCTCGTACCCCTGTGTGCCATTGCCCGCGATTGTGGTTACCGTGTGGAGCGTATCGGCGGCAATCGCGCGGATGCTGTAGTTCTCCGTATCGGCCACATACACCACGCCGTTGGCATCTACCGCAACGCCTCGCGGTTCGTTGAACTGCGCAGCGATTCCAGGGCCATTGACAAGCCCTGGCGTGCCGCTGCCAGCCAGCGTGCTGACCACGCCAGTCGGCGTGATCATGCGGATGCGGTGATTGCCCAAATCGGCCACATACAGATTGTCATTGCCGTCGATGGCGACGTCGTAGGGATTATTGAATCGTGCGGTAGCGCCCGACCCGTTGGCGAAGCCCGCTACGCCTGTGTTGCTGCCGGCGAAAGTGCTGACCGTGCCGTCCGGCGCGATCTTGCGGATGCTGCTGTTGAGGCCATCGGCCACGAACACATTGCCCTTGCTGTCCATGGCCATGCCGCCGGGCTCATAGAATGAGGCCAGCGCGGCCGGCCCATCGACAGGAGCCGCTTCGCCATTGCCCGCATAGGTGACCACGTCGCCGACTTCCAGATCAAGGTACTCGAAATCATCAGATTCGGCGGCGGTACTGCCGAGCACGGAAACGCTCACCGGGCCTGTGCCAGAGCCCAGCGGAACCGTGACTTGCAGCGACTCGGGTGTGGAGGCGGCACTGTCTATCAGCGCCGGAGTGCCGTTGACCGTTACCGAGATATCGGCAATGGACGTGCCAAAGTTGCTGCCGGAAATCGTCAGTCCCGCGCCAGGCTTCGCCGCCGTCGGATTGATTGAACTGATGGCGGGAAGCGGCAGAAAGGTGAATTGGCCTGGAGCCGTGACCGGATTCCGCCCGCTGACCGTGACGACCACCGGCCCGCTGCCCGTGCCTTCTGGAACGGTGACCTCCAGCGCATTGGGGAGGGTGGAGCTGGTGACTGTGCCGACGCCGCTGATGATCACCCGTGTCACGGTGGCGCGAACGCCGTTGAGCGTCACGACGTTGTTGTCTCTCGTGCCGCTGAAATTCGAGCCGTTGATCGTCACCGTCGCGCCCGGCGGTGCGGATGCCGGAAGGAACGACGTGACAGTCGCGGGCGGGGGTTGCGTGCTGCCACCACCACCACCGCCGCCGCCGCCGCCTGGCGGGGTTACGATGCCGCCACCGCCGTTACCTCCTCCCCCTCCACCGCAAGCGCTGAGCAGCGCAAGGCCCGCGATCAGGCACAGCGCGGACGAAAGTCGTGTTGAACGGTTCATCTGAAAACCTCATTTGTCATGGAATCGTCGCACCTTCGCTCAGGGTGAGCAGCAAGATGCCCGTCGTATAGGCTGGTGAATATAGGCTGGATCAGCGCCCGTTTCGCCCGCAATTCTCCAAACCGTGAACCAAAGACACAAATCAGCGCAGATCCTGCCCCGGATAGGTGGTATCCCGCCATTTTGGCGAGTATGCTCCGCTTCTGTCGCGACGCCTGCCGACAGTGGCTTGTCGCGCCGCTATATTCATTAATAACCAACGACTTGGACGGGCACCATGTTGCGATTAAACGTTAACGGCAAGGATCACGAGGTCGATGCGCCGGAAGATACCCCACTATTGTGGGTGCTTCGGGATGAACTGAATCTCGTCGGTACAAAATTTGGCTGTGGCATAGCGCAGTGCGGCGCTTGCACCGTACATATGGACGGCGCGCCGATTCGCTCCTGTTCGGTGACCGCTGCGTCGGCCGCCGGCCACAAGATCACGACGGTTGAAGGGCTGGCTCAGGGCGATGCGCTGACGGCCGTGCAAAAGGCGTGGATCGAACACGACGTTGCGCAGTGCGGCTACTGCCAGGCGGGTCAGATCATGAGCGCCACGGCGCTGCTGTCTACCAATCCCAATCCGAGCGATGCAGATATCGACAACTTCATGTCGGGAAATCTGTGCCGTTGCGGCACCTACACGCGCATCCGCATCGCAATCAAGTCCGCCGCGCAGACGATGAGGGGGGCTGCCTGATGAACATCGATCTGAAGAATGAATACTATCCGCCCGAACTGATCGAGCAGATCGAGGGCGTGCAAAAGCTGTGGGACTCCTCCGCTGCCGAATCGGCTGCGGGTCCGGTCAGCCGTCGCGGCTTCCTGAAGGCTTCCGCCGGTGTTGGCGGTGCGCTGGTGCTGGCTTTCGGCTATGCCGATGAGGCCGATGCGGCGCAGGCTGCCGGTGGCGGCGGCGCTCGCCCCGGTGGTGGCCGTCCGGCAGGCCCGCCGTTCAACCCCGGCGCGTTCGTCACGGTCCATCCCGATGGCCGCATCACGCTGATCTCGAAGAACCCGGAAATCGGCCAGGGCATCAAGACTGCCTTCGGCATGATTCTGGCCGAAGAGCTCGACGCCAAGTGGTCCGATGTCACGGTGGAGCAGGCTCCGATCAACGCGGCCGTGTACGGCACGCAGTTTGCGGGCGGCTCGATGTCCATTCCCTCGGCTTTCGATCAACTGCGCCGTGCTGGTGCGGGCGCTCGGGCCATGCTGGTGGCGGCCGCTGCGCAGCAGTGGGGCGTTCCGGCAGCGGAAATCACCACGGCCGACAGCACGCTCACGCATGCGGCCAGCCGCCGCAGCCTGAGCTATGGTCAGGTGGCCACTCGCGCCGCGTCGATGAAGGTTCCCGATGCGCAGTCGCTGAAGCTGAAAGATCGCAAGGACTGGAAGCTGTTGGGCACGCGCGTCACCGGCGTTGATAACGTCAATCTGGTCACGGGCAAGCCGCTGTTCGGCGTCGATCTGAAAATGCCCGACCTGAAAGTGGCGGTGTTCCAGAAGTGCCCCGCCACGGGCGGCAAGGTGGCTTCGGCGAACGTCGATCAGATCAAGGCGCTGCCCGGCGTCGTCGATTGCTTCATTGTGGAAGGCACCGGCCTGCCCACCGAGGTGATGCCCGGCGTCGCCATCGTTGCGAAGAACACGTGGTCGGCGTTCTCGGCGAAGAAGCAGTTGCGCATCGACTGGGACTACAGCTCAGCCTCGAAAGACGACTGGAAGAAGATCACCGCACGCGCGCAGGAGCTGTCGAAGCTGCCGCAGGGCGCAACGGTGATGAAGACAGTCGGCGACGTGGATGAGGCGTTGAAGGCCGGCAGCAAGGTGGTGGAGAGTTTCTACACCTTCGGTTTCATCGGGCACTCCAACATGGAGCCGCAGAACACCACGGCCTGGTACCAGAAAGACCCCGCCGGCGACAAGCTGGAAATCTGGGGTTCGGTGCAGATTCCCGACGGCGCTCGCACGCTGGCGGCGAAGGTGGTCGGCGTTCCGCAGGAGCGTTCCACGCTGCATCAATTGAAGGTCGGCGGTGGTTTTGGCCGGCGTCTGATGCACGAGTACGCCTGCGAAGCTGCGCAGATCTCCAAGCAGGCCGGTGGTATTCCGGTGAAGCTGATGTACACGCGCGAAGACGACATGACGCACGACTTCTACCGTCCGGGCGGCTTCCACCAGTTCAAGGGCGCCGTGGACGATCAGGGCAAGCTCGTGGCCTGGAGCAGCCATGCCATTTCCTTCGCCGGCGATGCCGATGGCAAGCGGGCGGTGCAGGGTGGCGGCTGGCCGGGTGCGAATGATTTCCCGGCCGAGTACACGCCGAATTACCGGCTGTCCACGTCGCTGCAGCCGTTCGCGATTCCCTGCGGCCCGTGGCGCGCGCCGGGCAACAACACGTCGGGCTTCCTGGTGCAGTCGTTCATGCACGAGTTGGCGGTGGCCGCTGGCCGCGACCACGCCGAGTTCCTGCTGGAAGTGTTCGGCCAGAAGCAGCCGGCTCCGCCGATTTCCGGCGGTCCGCCTCCGGGTCCTCCGGGTGGCGGCGGTCTGCGCGCCGAGCGCGCCACGGCGGTGATCAAGGCGGCGGTGGAGCGCTCCGGCTGGGGCAAGCCGCTGCCGGAAGGGCATCACCACGGTCTGGCGTTCCACTTCTCGCACCAGGGTCACGTTGCCGAGGTGGCCGAGGTCAGCGTGGATGCGAACAAGAAGATCACCGTGCACAAGGTTACCGTGGTGGCCGACATCGGCCCGATCGTGAACCTGTCGGGCGCCGAGAATCAGTGCCAGGGCGCCGTCGTCGATGCGATTGGCACGATGGCGCTGGAAGTGGATATCGAAGACGGCCGCATCAAGCAGCAGAACTTCGATACCTACCGCCTGCCGCGCATACGCATCTCGCCGCCGGTGGAAGTGCACTTCCTCGATACGGACTACACGCCCACGGGTATTGGTGAACCGGCGTTCCCGCCGGCGGTCCCGGCGATCTGCAATGCGGTCTACGCGGCCACCGGCCACCGGATTCGCACGCTGCCGATCACGCATGAGGGGTTCTCGATCTAAGGCGGGAGTTTCCTTTCAAGGGAAAACAAAAGGCCCGCGCGGGAAACTGCGCGGGCCTTTTTGTTGTGGGGCGATGTTCGGGGGATGAGGCCGGGCGTCAGATGAGCGCGGCGTCAGGTGAACGGATCGGCGTGAATTTCGCTCATCGACGCGCCGGCCAGGAAGGTTTTCTGCGTGCCCGACTTCACCATGCCCGGATGACCGCAGAGAAAAACCCGCCAGCCGGTCAGGTCGGGCAGATCGTTCAACACGATGTCGAGCGCTCTGCCGCGCCGTGCGCCAGTGGGCGCTTCATCTCTCGACACGCAGGGAAAGTAATTGAAGTTCGGATGCGCGCGTGTGAGGTCGCGCAGCGCTTCGTCCATGTACAGCCCGTCGGCCAGCGCGCAGCCGTGGTAGAGATGGATGGCCCCGCGATGGCCATTGTGTAGCGCATCGCGCACGATGCCGTATAGCGGTGCAAGCCCCGAACCGGTGCCGATCAGCAGGATGTTCTGCTCCGGCTTGCCGGGCGCATACAGGCAATCGCCCGATGCTTCGGAAATCGTGACCGTATCGCCGACTTTCAGATGTTCGGCCATCCAGTT
>JAITMN010000064.1 GCA_031277355.1 Nevskiaceae bacterium
GCGCTCACCGGCAAACCGCAGGTCAGCGGCAGTTCCGGTTATTCGCGGCTGGATGCGGCGGCGGTCAGTTGGGCGCAGCAAGCGGCGCGCTTTACGCCTGCGCGACGCAATGGCGAACCGGTTGCCGCATGCAAGGACATCCGCGTGAACTTTCAGTTGCGGGCGGGCCGGTAAGGCGTTGCGTGATGTGGCTTGAGGTCGCGCCATCGGATCATGGCGCGACCTTGCACACGGACGCTACTCGTCGCGGTCGCGGAACGGCGAATCGCTGCGAGTGACGGCGGCCGATGACCAGACCACGGCCGGGCGCGAGGGGCTCGGTGGTGGCGCAGGCGGCTGCGTTTCGTTGGTTGGCGCGGCGGGCTCGTCGGCGGATTCCGCAGCAGGCGGCGCATCGGGCGATGCTTCGCTCGATGCAGCGTCGTGCGGTGCAGCTTGCGCGAACTCCAGCCGATGTTGTTGCTGCGGCTGCTCCCGCACCAATTCCTGCGCGGGCGCAGGTTCTTCGATTGCCACTGGCGGTGAAGAAGGCTCAGCACGTTGCTCAACTTCGAGTGATGGCGCGTGCGCGGATGCAGGCGGCTCAATTTCAGCCAGCGGCGCAGGCGTCGCATCATCGGGCTGCTGCGCAGGCGCGAAGTTCTGCGCGGCTTCAATTGCCGGGCCATCGTTCCAGGCAGCGTTGGTGACGTGAGCCGGTTCGCTACCGGCATCACTGATCGCAGCGCTGGGCGGCGGGTTGAAAGCTTCGGCCGAATGCTGGGCCGCAAAGCTGTCTGCGCCGCTGTTTTCCACGCCTTCGGCCAAGCTGCTTTCGACGCCTTCGCCACCGGCTGCGTCTTCGCCCTGCGGCGTCGTTCCCGCAGCGCCATCACGCTGACCACCACCGCCACCACGACGGCGACGGCGACCGCCGCGACGCGAGCGGCGTTGCTCGCCTTCACCGCGCGGTGCGGCTGAACCTTCGCCGCCTTCCATCGCGCCGGCAGGCGGAGGCGTTACATCGATGATGATGTCGGCAGTGGCGGCTGCCACACCACTTGCGCTTGAAGCAGACGCTCCGTGCTGCGATGGCGACGGCAATGGCGACTGCCCGCCCGAAACACCCGCCGCATTCTCCGGCGCGCCCTGCGCCACATTCTGCGCAGCCTGATCGTTGCGACGCTGTCCGCGTTGCTGCCCGTCCTGCTGCTGACGCTCACCACGCTGACGCTCGCGCTGCGCATTGCGCTGATTGTCGCGCGGTTGTTCGCGATTGGCGTCGCGCCCTTCACGATTACCCTCGCGGTTGCCTTCGCGCTGCGCCGTCTGCTGCACATCCTTCTGCTCGCGCGGATCACGCGCGCGATCACGCTGCTGATTGCTGCGACGTTCGCCATCGCGTCCCTCGCGCCCCTCGCGTGCGTCTCGACCCTCACGCGCCTCGCCCTGATTGCGTCCATCGCGCCCATGACGATTGCGATTGCGTCCCTCTCCGCGCTGACCCTCACCACGGCCACGTCCGCGATCACCGCCATGACGCGACCGATCACCGGCACTGCGGGCGCCCGATGCCGCAGCCGCAGGCGCGGGCGCAGCTTCGACCACAGGCTCCGCCGCCAGCCAGCGCTTCACGCGGCTCCAAAATCCTTCCCCAGACGGCGCCGCCGCCACCGGCGCAGCCGCGCGCGCAGGCGCAGGCTCCGGCGGCAACGGCGCGGGAATCGACGGCATGATCGGGGCCACCGCCGCAGCGGGCACGCCCGGATTCTTCGGTTGCAGCGCCGACACATCCGGCTGTTCCGGCTGCGCGGGCATTCGGTAGCTGGCCTGCGCGTTCTCCGACAAGCCCAGCTCATCTTCACGCACGCGCCGAATCGAATACTCCGGCGTCTCGATGTTCGGATTCGGCACGAGGATCACATCGACCTCGCACTTCTCCTCGATGTTGCGCAGCGCCGCGCGCTTCTCGTTCATCAGGTACGTTGCCACCGACACCGGCACCTGCACGATCAATCGCGAAGTGCGTTCCTTGCGCGCATCCTCGCCCGCAAGACGCAGAATCGACAGCGCCATCGACTCCACACTGCGAATACTGCCGATGCCATTGCAGCGCGGGCAGTTGATGTGGCTCGACTCATCGAGGCTCGGGCGCAACCGCTGACGCGACAGTTCCAGCAACCCAAAGCGCGACAGCCGCCCGATCTGCACACGCGCGCGATCCGGCTTCATCGCCTCGCGCAGCCGCTCCTCCACCTCGCGCTGATTCTTGCTCGACTCCATATCGATGAAGTCGATCACGATCAATCCGCCCGCATCGCGGATACGCAATTGCCGTGCGATTTCATCGGCCGCTTCGAGATTGGTGTTCAGCGCCGTGGCTTCGATGTCGCTGCCGCGCGTGCTGCGCGCGGAGTTGATGTCGATCGAAAGCAGCGCTTCGGTGTAGTCGATGACCAGACTGCCGCCGGAGGGCAGTTGCACCTTGTGCGCGTAGGCCGATTCGATCTGGTTCTCGATCTGGAAGCGCGTGAACAGCGGCACGTCTTCGTTGTAGAGCTTCAGACGGCGCTGCGCCTCCACCGGCATGAAGCGCTGCATGTATTCCTGCGCCTTCAGGAAGGCCGCGCCGTCGTCCACCAGAATCTCGCCGATGTCGTCGGTGAGATAGTCGCGCAGCGCGCGCGTGACCGGATCGCTTTCCTGGTACACCAGAAACGGCGCGGGGCGCGAACCGATGGCTTCGGCAATCGCATCCCACTGCGTCTTGAGGTTATCCAAATCCCACTGCAATTCCGGGGCCGAGCGGCCCACACCGGCGGTGCGGATGATCGCGCCCATGCCGCCGGGGATCACCAGTTGCGACATCGTTTCGCGCATCTGGTCGCGGTCCTCGCCCTCGATGCGCCGCGACACGCCGCCGGCGCGCGGGCTGTTGGGCATCAATACGAGAAAGCGTCCGGCGAGGCTGATGAAGGTGGTCAGCGCCGCGCCCTTGTTGCCGCGTTCTTCCTTTTCCACCTGCACGACGATTTCCTGTCCTTCGAACAGAATCTCGCGGATGTTGCGGTTGCCCTGCGCCTGACCGTCGCGGAAAAACTCCTTCGAGATTTCCTTCAGCGGCAAAAAACCGTGACGCGGCGCGCCGTAATCGACGAACACCGCTTCGAGCGATGGCTCGATGCGCGCGATGCGCGCTTTGTAGATGTTGGCTTTTTTCTGTTCCCGCGAAGGGATTTCAATGCTGAGGTCGTAGAGTTTCTGGCCATCGACCAGAGCCACGCGCAGTTCTTCCTGCTGAGTTGCGTTGACGAGCAATCTTTTCATGAATTCCACTCAAGTATGTTTGAGCGGCAGGCGAGGCGGGGCCGCCCGCAAACGCGGGCGAGGTCTCCACATCGGCCAGGCGGAAGCGCGACTCCAGCAGAGCCAGCAGACTGGTGAGCAGCGCGAGGATTGGGTTCAACATCTTGAGTAACAATCTGGCTTCAAACAGGCCCGCGACTCTGACGCGCGTGCCCGACGACAATCCTTGAATTCCTGCCGGCCAGATGAGGGTTTTTATCCATCGGGCCTGCCGTACGATTAATGAGCGACGCAGCGCGCCGCTTGCCTGCGTGCTGCTTAAGGTTTTTTAAGGGGCACGCGCCTTCGCGCGCGCCGGCCCGATGCGGCACGACGCGGCGGAGTATACTGCGTCCCGTAGCAAAAACAAGGCGTTACGTGAAATCCATCGACGAAAAGCAGGTTGAGACTGGCCCGGAAGCCCCGGACGGGGGCGCGACGCGCACCGCCGTGCGCAAAGAAGTGCTGGGCGAGGACGACGCCGGCAGCCGGGTAGACCGGGTGCTGGCGCGGCTGCTGCCCACGGTGCCACGCACGCGGCTGCTGCGGCTGCTGCGCCGGGGCGAGGTGCGTCTGAACGGCAAGCGCGTCGGCGGCGATGCGAGGGTGGCCGCAGGCGACGTGCTGCGCGTGCCGCCGGTGCGATTGGAAGCGCCGCCTGCGGTTGAGGGCGCGGCGGCTGAGGGTGGTGGCGCGGCTTCAAAGCGCGTGCCGCCCCGACTCGTCGAAGCGGTGGAAGCCTCGATCGTTCATCAGGACGAACGTCTGCTCGTCATCGACAAACCCTCCGGCATCGCCGTGCACGGCGGCAGCGGCATCGGTTTTGGCGTGATCGAAGCGCTGCGTGCCTCGCGTCCGGATGAAACGCTGGAACTGGTGCATCGCCTGGATCGCGACACCAGCGGCTGTCTGCTGATCGCGCGGCGGCGCTCCACGCTGCGCAGTCTGCATGCGTTGCTGCGTGAAGAAGCCTTCGACAAACGCTATCTGGCGTTGCTGCGTGGCAAGTGGGATTTGGGCACCAAGCTGATCGACGCGCCGCTGCGCACCGATCTGCGCGTGGGCGGTGAGCGCACCGTGCGCGTGGCGGCCAATGGCAAGCCGGCGCAGACGCAGATTCGTCCGGTGCAGTTCTTCGGCCGATTGGCTACGCTGGTGGAAGTGCGCCTGCTCACCGGACGCACGCACCAGATTCGCGTGCATGCGGCGTATGCAGGGCATCCGGTCGCTGGCGATGAGAAATACGGAGACGAAGCCTTCAACGAACAACTGCGCGGCTTTGGTTTGAAACGCCTGTTCCTGCATGCGCACAGCATTGGTTTTACCGATCCGCAGCGACAAGTGGATGTGGCGCTCAGCGCGCCGCTGCCCGATGACTTGAAGCAGGTGCTCGATGCACTGAGTCAGCGGGCGGGGAAATTGCGTCCGGCCAGTGTGAACACATGAGCAGGGTTTTGTCTCTTGCCCGCCGCGCATGGATCGCAGCGGCGTTGCCGGCAGCGCTTCAAGCCCAGAACGCCATCGACCTCACCGAAGAAGGCGAAATGGAGGAAGTGATTGTCCAGAGCCGGGCAATCGGCTCGGTGACCAGCGACATTCCCCCCGAACTGACCCTGGACCCGGCGGATATTCAATCTTATGGCGTGGCCTCCGTCGAAGAACTGCTCAGCGAACTGGCTCCGCAGACAGGGCAGTCCGACAGCGGACAGCCGGTGACGCTGCTCAACGGCAGACGCATCGCCAATTTCAGGGAGATCAGAGACCTGCCCACGGAGGCCATACTGCGCACCGAAGTGCTGCCGGAAGAAGTGGCGCTCGATTATGGTTTCAGCGCGGATCAGAAAGTGGTGAACATCGTGCTGAAGCCCGTCTATCGCACGATGACCGGCGAATTCGAGGCCGAAACCACCACCGATGGCGGCGGCACGCGCGGCGAGGGTGAAGTGGCGCTGGTGAATATCCAGGGCGATACGCGGTTGAATCTTGAAGTGGACTACGAGCGCGGCGCGCGCCTGCTGGAAAGCGATCGCAATCTGATCTCGCGCGCCGCCGGTGAACTCTACGACTATGCCGGCAACATCACCGGTCTCGATGATGGCGAAATCGATCCGGCGTTGAGCGCGTTGGCGGGCGTGCCGGTTACGTTGGCCGGTGTGCCGGCAAGCGCCGCTTCGGGCGCGCCGTTGCTCGCGGATTTTCTCGCTGGCGCGAATGAGGCCCATGTCACCGACACCACGCCTTACCGCACGCTGAGTCCGGCCTCCGATGCGGTGGAGATCAACGCGGTGTTTGCGCGGCCCCTTGGCAATGTCAGCGCGTCGGTGAACGCCAGTTATGAAGCCGAGAACAGTCAATCGCTGCGCGGCTTGCCGGGCCTTGATCTGACGTTGCCGGCGGGCAATCCTTTCTCGCCCTTTGCCGATGACGTGATGCTGTATCGCTATCCGCAAGGGCTTTCGCCGCTGACGCAACGCTCAAAAGATGAATCCAGCCAACTCAGCGCAACACTGAACGGCGCGCTGTTTTCGCAGTGGGTGTGGACGCTGATCGGCGGCTATGAGCGTGGCGTATCGCACACCACGACGATGACGGGCATCGATGTCTCAAGCCTTCAGGCTGCGCTCGATGCAGGCGATCCGGCGCTGAATCCTTTTGCCGTTCTGCCCGCCGACCTGCTCGTCACGCCGCTGCGCGACACGGCTCATTCGGTTTCCAGCGCCGGTGACATCGAATTGATCCTCAATGGCCGCATGGGGCGCTTGCCCGCCGGCCCGATCAACACCACGTTCCGGCTCGGCGGCACCATCACGGACTTCAGTTCCGATTCGCTGCGAAACAACGTGCCGGACGGCGTTGATCTGTCGCGCCAACAGGCCGACACGCGACTGAACATCAATCTGCCCATTCTGTCGAACGTCAGTCCGATCGGTGCGCTTTCCGCCAACTTCAACGCGGGGGCCACGCCCACTTCGGGCTTTGGCACGCCGTTGGCCTATGGCTATGGTTTGAATTGGCGGCCGCGCCAGGGTTTGAGCGTCATCGCCTCCGTTGCCAATACCGACGTTGCGCCGTCGATGCTGCAACTGGGCAACCCGCAAGTGGTGACGAACAATGTGCGCATGCTCGACTATCGCACCGGCGATACGGTGGACATCACGCGCATCACCGGCGGCAATCCGGACCTGCTCGCCAGTGAGCGCAACATCACTCGCGTGAGTTTGAACTGGAAGCCGATGCAAGAGACCGATCTGACGCTTCAGGCCAATTACCAGCGCACCTCGATTCGCAACTCGGTCGAATCGTTGCCCACGGCCAGCGCAATCATCGAAGCGGCTTTTCCCGATCGCTTTGAGCGTGATGCGGTTGGCCGTCTCATCAGCATCAACACCACGCCGGTGAATTTCTCGCGCGCCGTGCGCGAGCAGTTGCGTTGGGGGCTGAATTTTTCGCATCGCCTGGAGTCAGGCCAGCAAGAGCAAGGCGAGAATTCCGATGCACGCGGCGGCGCTCAGGGCGGCCGGCTGCAATTTGCGCTGTATCACACGGCGATGTTTCGCAACGAGCTGATGATTCGTCCCGGCATCCCCGTGCTCGATCTGCTCAGCGGCGATGGAATGAGCAGCGTCACCGGCGGGGGTGGGGGCGGTGGAGGCGGCGCAGGAGGGCCGTCGCAATCGCGGCACCGGCTGGAAGGGCAAGGCGGTTATTTCAGCAACGGCCTTGGGCTGCGTCTGAACGTGAACTGGCGCAGCAGCACGCGCATCAACGGCGGCGCGGGCAGCCGTGGCGACCTGCACTTTGCAGACATGGCGACGATGAGTCTGCGCGCCTTCGCCGATTTGGGGCAGGTTCCCTCGCTGACGCAGCACTCGTGGATGCAGGGCATGCGCGTGACGCTGACGGTGAACAATCTGCTCAACCAGCGCCAGCATGTGTACGACGACACCGGCGCAACGCCCATTGCCTATCAGGGCGCTTATCTTGATCCGCAGGGGCGGATTGTGCGGCTTACTGTGCGGAAGCTGTTTTTCTAGTGCGAGGGTGTGCGGCCAACTACACCGCCACCCCCGCCTCACGCAGCAATCGGCAAAGGCCGATCAGCGGCAGACCGATCAGCGCGGTGGGGTCTTGTGTTGCGACGGACTCGAACAGCGTCACGCCCAAACCTTCGCACTTGAAGCCGCCGGCGCAATCGAAGGAAGGTTCGCGGTTCACATAGCTGGCGATCTCATCGGCGCTCAGTTCGCGAAAACGCACGCGCGTGATATCGGTATGCGACAGCACGCGGCCATTCGGCATCGCCAGCGCCACCGTAGTGTGAAAGTCCGCGCTGCGTCCCGACAGCTTCGCCAGTTGCAACAGCGTGCGTTCCCGGTCGCCCGGTTTGCGCAGCAGTTCGATGTGATCGCCGAGTTGAAGACTCGCCACCTGATCGCTGCCGATCACGATGGCCTGAGGTTCGCGCGTCGCCACGGCTCGCGCCTTCTCCACGGCCAATCGCAACGAGCGTTGGGCGGGCGGTTCCCCGTCGCGCGCTGCTTCATCCACCTCCGGCGAGCGGGTGTCGAAGGTCAGCCCCAGCCGTTGCAGCAGTTCGCGCCGGTAGCGGGAGGTCGAGGCCAGCAGCAGCGGGGCGGGGGTATTCATTGCGGCGGTGCGAAAAACAGGGGTTGGAACAAGGACTTGCCCGCCCAGCA
>JAITMN010000173.1 GCA_031277355.1 Nevskiaceae bacterium
GAACTGGTGAACCTGTGCCGCAGCCTCACCG
Source organism: Nevskiaceae bacterium (assembly GCA_031277355.1). Taxonomy (GTDB): domain Bacteria; phylum Pseudomonadota; class Gammaproteobacteria; order Steroidobacterales; family Steroidobacteraceae; genus ZC4RG30. Next base: position 32 of record JAITMN010000173.1, read on the forward strand.
CATTGGCGGCGGGCAGTCAGGTGCATGAGGATGATCTGCCTGCGTCGATTGCCGGCAAAGCGCTTGCTTCCCGCGACGATGATTGGGCCGCCGCGCTGGCTCGATGGGCGCAGCACTCGGCGGAGCACGGAGATTCACCGCTGCTCGATGCAGCGCTACCGCAGTTCGAGCGCACGCTGATCGACGTGGCGCTGCGTCACACGCAGGGGCATCGTCAGGCGGCGGCGAAGCTGCTGGGCTGGGGGCGCAACACGCTGACGCGCAAGCTCAAGGAATTGGGCATCGACGACTTGCCCGATTGAGGCGAAGCAGACCCTTCACTGCGCCGCATCACCCTTGTTGCTGCGTATCCGTATCAGCGATAACGCTGCGCCAACGATCGCGCCGCACCAGCCAGCAACGACACATCCACGCCCACGGCCATGAAGGTGCAGCCCAGATCAATGTAGCGCCGCGCCATCGCTTCATCCGACAGCAGACTGCCAACGGCCTTGCCCGCAGCAAGCGCCTGCTTCACCACCGACTGCATCGCCTCCTGCACTTGTGGATGATCCGGATCGCCACGGTGTCCCAGCGAAGCGCTGAGGTCCGCCGGGCCGATCAGCACGCCGTCGATGCCGGGCACCGCCGCAATCTGCGCGGCCTGAGCAACGCCTGCGCGCGTTTCGATCTGCGCGATGAGGCAGATGTGTTCATCGGCGGCTTGCAGGTAATCCGTCATTTGATTCCAGCGCGAGGCGCGCGCCAGCGCTGCGCCGACGCCGCGAATACCCTCAGGCGGATAGCGCGTGGCGCGCACCAGTTGCGCCGCCTGCTCGGGCGTTTCGACCACCGGAACCACCAGCGTCTGCGCACCCAGATCAAGCAGATGCTTGATGTGCGTGGCGTCGCTGCTGGCCGTGCGTACCACCGGATGCGCGGCATATCCGGCCATCGCCTGCATTTGCGCCAGTATCGAGCGCGTGTGATTGGGCGCGTGCTCGCAGTCGAGCGCGAGCCAGTCGAAGCCCGCGCCGGCGCAGATTTCGGTGCAGTAGGCCGTGGCAAGCCCCGTCCAGAGCCCAATCTGTAATCGCTTCTCGACCAGCGCCTGCTTGAATGGGTTGCCAGGTGTTTGCATGGTGTAGGCTTGCTCTCATGGAAATCATGGACGAAGCCCTTCATATACTCGACCGGGTCTACTTCGGCAATACCGTGGCTCAGTGGCTGGAAGCCGGTGTGGCCTTCGTTGCCGCCGTGCTGGTGTTCGGATTGCTGCGACGCCTGTTGGAGCGGCGAAGCAGCCGCTGGCTGGGAGGGTATTCGGCGTGGGCAGTGTTGCTGCTGAAGAATACGCGGCGCTATGTGCGGGTGATCATTGGTCTGTACCTCGCCGACCGAATCCTTGATCTGCCGCCGGTTGCCGATCGCATCTCGCACTTCATCATCGTCGTCGGCGTCGTGATTCAGGTGGCGATCTGGGCGTCGGTGGCGCTGCGTCACAAGGTAACGAATCGCCAGGGCATCGTGGAAGGTCAACAGCGCGTGGGCGGCGCGCCCATTGGTGTGTTGCTGTTCATCGGCCGGCTGGTGATCTGGTCGCTGGCGGGGCTGTTTGCGCTCGACAATCTTGGCGTCAACATCACCGCGCTGATCGCGGGCCTGGGCGTCGGCGGCATCGCCATTGCGCTGTCGGTGCAAACGCTGCTGGGCGATCTGATCAGTTCGCTGTCCATCGCGTTTGATCGGCCCTTTCAAATTGGCGACTCGCTGCGCATCGATGATGTCGAAGGCCGGGTCGAGTATGTGGGCGTGCGCAGCACGCGGCTGCGCAGCGTCACCGGCGAACAGGTGATTCTGTCGAACGCGGACATGCTCAAGAGCCGCGTGCGCAATATGGGCCGCATGCCCGAACGCCGCGTGTTGTTTCGCCTGCAAGTGGCCTACGACAACGCGCCGGAGAAAGTCGAGCAGGTGGCTGGGCTGGTGCGAGGCGTGGTGGAGTCGCGGCCCGGCACGCGCTTCGGTCAGTGCGCGTTGCTGCTGCTGGGGTTATCGGCGCTGGAATTCGAGGTGGTCTATCACGTTGCCAATCGCGCGGACGTGGATCATGCCGGCACCGTCGATGCGGTGAATCAGGGGATTTTTCGCGCGCTGTCGGAGGCGGGAATTGCGCTGGCGTATCCGACGCAGCGCGTGGTGCTGGGTGAACTGCCGCGAGGTCAGCCGGCGGTTGCCGGTGCGCAGGCAGAAAGTGGCAAGCCCGAGAGTGAAAGTTAGCGGGTGTGAGTCAGGCGGCGCATCGATGCACGCCGCCTGACTCCGGAACAGGCCGGCTCAGGAACCCGGCCCCGTTCCCCAGCCCGAGCGCGGCTGACCATTGCCACGGAAGAACGCTTCGATGTGCCGAAGCATTCCGTCCTGCACCTTGAACACTTCCATCACCACCGAAGGGTTGTTGTTGGGAAAATCCGGCGGTGCGGTGAAATTGCCGATGGCCACCACGACGCCGCGCTCGACGTCGGCGATGTAGAAGCGGCGATTGACAACGAGCCACTTCACGTTGGGCTTCTGGAACTCGCCGCCGCAACTGCTGGGCTGGTTTGAGGAATTGACCGTGAACGCGGCCAATTCGATGCGTTGACACTCCGGGTGCCAAGGCACGTCGTGGTAGTCCACTTCATGCGACACCGCGGAGAAATACATATCGGCCAGTTCGAACAGCCGCTTGCGATCCACGCGCTCGCTTTCGGGCAGCACCGTGTCCCAGATGCGATCGGCCAGCCGCAGGCTCGATGCCGGTGTGCCGCCCAGCGTGCCGTCGAAGGCGATTTCTTCGATCTCGGTGATCTGACGATTCTGTATTTGCAGGCGCACCACATAGAACCACCATCGCTCGGCATTGCGAGTGGGGTTGTTGGTCAGCGTGCCGTAGAAGATTGCCGAGCCGGTTTGCGGATCGACGAAAGCCTGACGGAAAGGAATGCGCGTGATCTTCCCCCACACCTCACCGCCGCCGAGTGGCGTGACGACGCCATTGGCGGTGACGCGCAGGTTTGCGGCCGTCTTCAATCGCGAGAGATTGTTGTCGGTGAGGGCTTCGGTGTACTCGGTGAGAAATTCGAACAGGCAGCGCCGATCGCAGTTGGCGTTTGCCGGTGGCTGCGATTGTGCGGCCGAAGCGGATGTGGCGGCCAGCATGAGCAAAGCCGCCAGACACAGGCGTAAAGATTGCATTGCAAATCTCCTTTGAGAAAAAGGGGGAGCAACTTGCGCCACTCCCCCTTCCCGGGCCGTATCAGTATGAACCTTCAGTTGAAGTTCCTGCGCACCGACAGCGCCCATTCAGCGCCAGGAGCCGGGTTGCCCTTCGTCTGGAAGTTTCCGGAGACGTTGCTCTTGTTGTAGAAGTACGCCTCGTCGAGGATGTTGGCGCCGCTGAGCGACACCGCCCACTTTTGATCCAGCGTCGTGAACGTCAACCGTGCATTGGCCGTGCCGTAGGCGTCGATGATCAATTCCGGCAGGTTCTGCACGTCCGGAGACTGCTTGCTCTGCCAGGCGTAGTCGAGGTTGAAGCTCACCTCGCCAGCGTCCTGCAGAATCGGCAGCACCGCGCGCATGCCGGCGTTGAACTTCCAGTCCGGCGTGAAACGCTGGTTGGCGGTCAGCGCCGGGCTGCCGGGGTTTTCCCCCGCCGCACCCAGGTCCTGATACTTGAAATCCGAGTAGCTGCCCGAGGCGTTGAACGATACCCATTCGTTCACGTCGGCCACGAACTCCGATTCGATACCCCAGATGCGCGCCTTGGCGGCATTGACGGGGTACGCGGCGGGGAAGGCCGCGCCAGGCAGGATGATGCCCACTCGCGCAGACAGGATCATGTCCTCGTACTTGCTGTAGTACGCCGTGTTGTTCCAGCGGATTTTGTGATCCAGGAACTCGCTGCGATGGCCCACTTCGAAGCTGGTGAGCTTCTCGGGACCGAAGGCGATGGCGGTGTAGATGTTGGACGGACGCGGGTTGAATCCGCCGCCACGAAAGCCGGTGGCTATGTTGGCGTAGATCATGTGATCGTCCGTCAACTGGTACTGCAAGCCCACGCGCCAATCGGTGCGGTCGTAGGAGGTCTGCCCCGGGAAGTCGAGTCCTTCCTTGAAAATCCCCTGCGCCAGCAGAACCGGGTCCACGAACGCAGTGCTGGGCGTGCCTGCCACATCACCTTCGATGAAGTGATAGGTCTTGTCTTCCGTGGTGTAGCGCACGCCGCCGATCAATTTCAACTGATCGGTGATGTCGAACTCACCGTGTGCAAAGCCGGCGTAGTTCTCGTTCTTCGCCTTGCTGTCAACCCAGATGTAGAAGTTGAAGATCGCCGCCTGAATGCTGCCAACGTCGGTTTCATCGGCGTTGTAGTAGTAGCCGCCCACGGTCCAGTTGAAGCGGTCGTTGAACGACAGACCCGACAGGCGCACTTCCTGGCTGAAGTGCTCGTGACCCATCGTGTCGTAGACCGCATCGGTTTGCAGCGGCGAGCTGTCCGAGTCGTAGGCCCAGCTGCCGCTGATGTCGCGATACCCGGTGATCGACTTCAGCGCCAGATTGTCGTTGATCTTCCAGTCGACGTTCAGCGTCAGTTCCTTGGTCTCCAGCGTGTTTTCGGGCGGGTAGTCCAGTTCGTACACCGGATCGTAGAACGTGGCATAGCTGGAGAAGCGATTCGGCGGCAGGAAACGCTCGTCATAGGCAATGCCGTAGTAGTGCTGGAAGTACGGATTGGATTGACCCACGGGAGTGCCCGGCACGTTGTAAGCCGAGAAGCCCGCCGGATTCACGCGCAGCAGCACGTCGGCGGCGCCACGGGCGTTGTCGTCCACGTAGTTGCCCGCGAGGTTCACTTCCACGTCGTCCGAAGGCGTCCAGCGAAACTGCAAGCGCGCGGCCTGCACGTCGGTGTTGCCGAGGTTGCCACGGTGGCAGTTCTGCGGCGGCGTGGCATCGTTCAGCGCAAACGGCGCCGACTGATCGCCCAATTGATCCGGATGCATGCAGGCAAAGTCGTAGAGCTTCACCAGGCCTTCCTGCGTGGCCGAGTAGGCCGACACGCGCATGGCCAGGTTGTCGGTCAGGCCCACGTCAAAAGCTGCGCGCATGCGCAGCAGACTGCGCGAGCCCGTCTCGACTTCGGCATAGCCGGTGTCATCGCCGCGCGGCTTCTGCGTGACCAGACGCACCGCGCCGCCGATGGCGTTCTTGCCCGACAGCGTGCCCTGCGGACCGCGCAGGATTTCCGCGCGCTCCAGATCGACGAACTCGATCAGCGTGCCGAAGGAAGGGCCCAGATAGACGTCGTCCATGTAGAACGCAACGCCGGGTTCGATGTTGAAGTTGTAATCGCTGGCGCCGACGCCGCGGATGAACGCGGCCATCGTCTTGCCGCCGGCCGAACCGGTGTGACGCAGTTCAACGCTGGGCGCGGCCTGCGTCAGGTCCTGAATGTTGACGAAACCTTTTTCCGCCAACTGCTCTGCAGTGATCGCAGTGATCGCCAGTGGTGTTTGCTGCAGGTTCTGTTCGCGGAACTGGGCGGTGACGACGACTTCTTCAAGCGAGCCCAGATCACCGGCATCATCGGCAGCAAGGACCTGCAGCGGCGCGTATGCCAGTGCAGAGCCCAGCGCCAACGCCACGGCGCGCGAAACATTTCGACTATAACGATTACCCATGGGTTGTCCTCTGTTTGTCTTGTCTGTTTTCGTTACCAACGCAACCGGATACCGGCCGAATATTGACGGCCGACGATGTCGTACAGGCTCGGATTGGTGCCGCCGTTGGACACACCAAACACGAAGAAGCCCGAAGGCGCCAGCGGCGGGTTCTTGTTGAGCAGGTTGTTCACCGTCACGAACAATTCCGTGCCAAGGCCATCACCGTCTTCGTAGGCCCCGAACTGCTTGCTCACCGTCAGGTCGGTGTAGAGCACCGAACTGACGCGGTTCATCTCGGGCGGAAGCTGCGCCGCCGTGAGCGTGGTGTCGAGGATGGTGGAACCGAAGTAGCGCTCCTGCACATACACGCCCCAGCCGTTGTGGGTGCGAAAGTCCGCCGACAGATTGGCCACCCAATGCGGCAGGCCATTCTCACCGGCCGCATCGCGCGGGGCGGCGCCGGGGTTCTCCGTGGTCAGTTCATGCACGTAGGTGCTCAGGCCGCGAAGCGTCAACACGCCGGCATCGAGTGCAACGCGATAGGCGAGCTCGATGTCGAAGCCATCGGTCTGGCGGCGCGAGATGTTGAGGAAGGGCAGATCGACGGATACCAGCTTGTCCGTGGCCGGATCGCGCGTGAGCAGATCGCACAGCGCCGTGGCGCCGGCGTCGCATTGCTGAATGATCACCTGCGTGCCCAGCGTGCCCACCGCACCGCTGATGTCGATGTTGAAGTAGTCGATCGACGCGCTGAAGCCGGGCAGGAAGCGCGGCTGCAACACGATACCGGCGGCGATGGTGTCGGCTTCTTCGGGGTCGAGATTGGGATTGCCGAACGAGCGGGTGATCACCGCCGGGCGGGCATTGGAACCATCCGGATAGCGCGGGTCGTCGACGGTGGCCTGGCCCTGAATCGAGCCGGTGTACATTTCACGCAGGTTGGCCGCGCGAATGTCGCGCGACAACGTGGCGCGCAGCTTGATGTCGGGGATGGGCTCGTAGACCATGCCGACCTTCCAGGTGGTGACGCCGCCGCTGGTGCTGTAGTCGGTGTAGCGAGCCGCAGCGTTGAAGTCGAGGCTGCCGGCCGCCGAATCTTTCAGCAGCGGAATACCGGCTTCAACGAAGGCTTCCTTCACGTTGTAACTGCCTGAAAGCGGTTGCTGATTGCCGCGCTCCCAACCGCCGAGCTGACCTTGAAGTCCGGCGGCGGGCCAACCCAGGTAGTCGCCGGTGAAGGTCTTGATTTGCGGGGAGACGTCGTCGACGGTCTGATTGCTGGATTCGCGCCGGTAGCCCGCGCCGGCGGCCAGCGCCACTTCGCCCGCCCAGGTGGAGAAGGGGCTGCCCTGCACGCTGACTTCGGCCACGTCCTGCTTGACGGTGTTGTCTACCCAACTGGTGCCGGTTACCCAGGCCAGCGCATCCGGCGAGGGCGAACCCTGGCCGAACAGATTCAGCGGCACGCAACCGTTGTTGGGTTGGGCCAGCGTGGAACGGCAGATGGGGTTGCCCGTGCCGTCGTCGATCACGTCCACGGCGTTGTACAGGCGGCTGGACATCGGGTTGTTCAGCGTGGTCTGGTAGTAGTTGTTTTCGCCGTGCGCGTAGTAGGCGGCCAGTTCCCAGCCATCGCCGAATTTGTAGTTGCCGCCGAGCGTGAAGCGCGTGGTGCGGTTGCGGCTGTCGACGGTGAGCAGACCAAAATCATAGTCGTAGCGCGACATCTCGAAGCGATCTTCACCGGCCGCGTTCATGATGTCCTTGATGCTTTGATGCAGGAAGTAGTTGTCGGAGAAGATCGTGAAGCTCGACGTTCTCTGACCTTCCCAGGGCGCGGTGGAGGCGTAGTGCGCCTTGGCTTCACCGAACAGCCCATCGACGAATACCGAAAAATTGTCGGACACGTCGTAGAGCACATGTGCAAACGCGGTCTTGCGCTCCACGCCCGGCATGGCCGGGAAGTTGGCGCCGTGATCCACGCCGCTGCCGCCCACCATCGCAAGGTCGGTGCTGTTGTTGCCCAGTTGCGGATGTGTGGAACCGTAGAAGAAGGGAATCGGCACGCCGCCGGGACCGAACTCGAAGGTTTGCACGTTGTTGCGCAGCGCATTGCTGGCGTTGAGAAGGTTGCCCGGAATCGGGCCGTTGTTCGAGGCGTTGATCAAACCGCCGCCGGTGAAGCCCGCCGACACCACGCCGCAGGCGATGGTGTCGCGCGTGGCGCCGCCCGGAGGGGTGGCGATGCGCGAGCAACTGTCGTACCAGTCGCGGTCGGCCCAGCGCACGATGCCGGTGTTCTTGTAGTAGCCCAGGCTGCCGATGAGGTGGCCGCGCCCACCGGCGAAGCTGGTGCCTGCGGCCAGTTCGAAGCGAGGGCCGCCGGCATCGCCGGCTTCGGAGATCGTGCCCTGCACATTGGCCTTGATGCCTTCAAACCGGGTGTCGAGCGCGAAGTTCACCACACCAGCCACGGCGTCGGAGCCATAGCCGGCCGATGCGCCGCCGGTCACGACGTCCACGCGCTGCACCAGCATGTCGGGCAGGATGCTGACGTCGGTGGAGCCGGCGTCGGTGGACGGCACCACGCGCCGGCCATCGAGCAGAATCAGTGTGCGCTGCGAGCCCAGCGAACGCAGGTTCAGAAAGCTCTGACCCACATTGCCCGTGGTGCCCACGCCCGTGCTCTGCGGTGTGGAGGAATTGCGAAACACCGGCAACTGGTTCAACGAGTCGCTCAAACTGGTGGGTGCGGCCTGACGCAACTGCTCGGCGCTGACCACGGTGACCGGCGTCGGCGCCTCAAAGCCAGCGGTTGCGGCCAGACGTGAGCCGGTGACCACGACGACGTCAAGATCATCCCCCCCCCCCTCGGTTTGCTGCGCCATGGCCGAACCGGCTGCGGCAAGCAGGATCGAGGCCACGAGGCACCCGACGCTGGTTCTGGACGTGAATGGACGGCTCTTGTTTGACATAAAAACTCCCTGATTGCCCTAAAACCAACAATTGCAGTGCAGCAGTGTACAGAAAATCGTGATCAATCAGAAATTTTCGAGATTTAGTTCGTGTGGAACTTCGTCGCAAAAATGCAACAATGAGCAGATTCATAGTCCCGAGTCGGGCAAGGGATGGCTGATCTGCCCGAGGTCACTTGTGCTGCCGGGCGGTCCGGTCCAGCATTCACGACATAATGCATTTTTGATGACAAACCGTAGAGCCGGGAGGAATGACGATGAAGAGGTCTTTGATTGCGGCCCTTGCGCTGGCCGGGTTGATGGCGGCCACGGGCGCGTTGGCGGCGGCGCAAAACAGAAACAACGCCCCCTGCGACCGCGCCTGTCTGGCTGCCAAACTGGATCAATTCCTCAAGGCGGTGGTCGACAAGGACCCCTCCAAGGCGGGATTGTTCGTCGGTTTTCGCCAAACACAGAACGCCGTGCTGGCGCCTGCCGGCGAAGGCATCTGGAAAACCAATACCGGAATGGGCACGCTGGATCGCCGCTACTACGACGCCGACACCAGTCAGGCGGAGTTCTACGGCACGATGAAAGAGGGCGACAGAACCGCCATCGTGTCGTTGCGCATGCGCGTGGAGCGCGGCGAGGTGACCGAGGCCGAATGGCATATTGCTCGCGACGATGATCCGGGCATCACGGGCACGCCCGCGGGCCGGATGTACAACCTGCAAACGCTGGAACAGAACCCGCCTGCGCAGCGCGTGGTGCCGGTGGCTGAGCGTCATTCGCGCGAAGCGCTGATCGCCGCAGTCAACAGTTATTTCGATGGCATCGTGCTGGGCTCGGGCCGTTATGTGCAGGCCAACCCCGGCTGCATCCGTTTGGAGAACGGCCAGGGAGTGACCGGCACGGATCGCCGCGTTGCGCCGGCCGACGCCGACTTCCAGACCAGCGCGGACTGCCGCTCGGGCTACGCGGGCCTCAACATCCAGAACGTGCAGGCGCGGCGCTATCTGATGGTGGATATGGAAGCGCAGATCGTCGTGGCCTCGGCGGTGTTCATTCGCGAACCGTATTCGCAGAAACGCCGCAACTGCTTCATGGAAGTGTTCTACATGGACGGCGGCAAGATCAGCGCGGTGTACGCGGCGATGGTTTATGCCGATCCGAAGCTGCCGATGCCGAACTGGGCGCCGTATGAAGGCAACTTCGCAATCGCTGCGCCGCTGATTTATCAGCCGTGATGCGGTAATTTGCGATTTTCTTGCCGGGGGGGACTCATGAGCCTGCTTCGTCGAGTTGATCTGTCGCGCGGCGCACGTGCCCTGGGCCTTGCGCTGGCGCTGCTTGCAGTCGCGTTGACGGCGCGGGCCGCTGCGTCGCCGGATGCGGCCCACTTCAACACCGTCAAGCAGAAGCTCGCCGCCGGCAAGCAGGTGGTCGGCGGTACGGTCGACGTCGCCGACGTCGACGTTTACTGCGCGATGGCCTCGGCCGGTTTTGATTTCCTGTGGATCGAGATGCAGCACAGCGCGCTGACCTACTCGCAGGTGGCCACGATGATCCGCGCCTGCCCAGGCCCGGCGATTCCCTTCATCCGCGTGCCCACGGATAGCGAGGGTGACATCCAGAAGGCGGTGGATATCGGCGCGCTCGGCGTGATCGTGCCGATGGTCGATACGATGGCGAAGATTCGCAACGCCATCGGCTTTGCAAAGTATCCCCCTGTCGGCACGCGCAGTCTCGGCGGTGGTCAGTACGGCGCGCTGTGGGGACGCGACTACCGCCAGCACGCCAACGACAACGTGATGATCGTCGCGATGGTGGAGAGCCCTGCGGGCGTGCAGATCGTCGATGAGATCGCAAGGCTCGATCAGGTGGACGTCGTCTTCGTCGCCTCCACGGACCTGGGCAGCTTCACCGGCCTGCAGCAGGGCGATCCGAAGTATGAGCAACTCGTCACGCAGATCAAGGAGGCAACGCTTGGCGCCGGCAAGGTGTTGGCAGGGCCCTCTGCCTGGCAGGGCACGCGCGACGGCTTCCGTTTCTTCCAGGGGCCGCCGGTCAGCGCGCTGATCCGCAGCGGCGCGAAGCTTGCGCTGGAGGGCACGGCCGACACCGGCACGCCGCGCGGCGTTGCGCCGATCGAGGGCGCGGAGCGCTGAAGCCTACGGCTGCGCCGGAAACCGGCTGAACACCTGATTCACCGCGCTGTCCACAACTTCATACGTGGGCCGATCATTGCTTGCAATCTCGCCTTCGAATGATCCCGTCCAGATCATTTGATTGTGCGCGCGATCAACGAGATCAACGCTCAGCGTGCCCGGAGTGCCTTTGCGTTTGCCGCCGAACAGGTTGCTGAGGCTGATGCCCACGCCCACGCCGCTGCCATACGACCCGCCTCCCGCGCCCACCGAAACACCCATGCGCGGACGCGAGGATGATCCGGACGCCGGGCCCGCGACCACGTCGAAATTCACCAGCAGATCGGGATTTTCTTCCGCATACACGAAGCCACGGTTCGTCATCTGCGCGCGCAGCGAGTCTTGTATCTGCTGCATCGCCAGCGGCGACACCTGCCGCTGTTGCGCCGCGCTGGGCGTGAGAAATCCCCAGGTCTTGAACTGGGCGAAGTTCATGCCCGGTGCGGCATCGCTGCGCACGGTTCCGCTGGAACTGGCGCAGGCCGTCAGCGCCAGCGCGCAGGCCGTTATCAGCACAGTCTTGATTCCGTTCATCACGATTCCTCCTCAACGAACGACGAGCGCGCGGCGGTTGCTAACCCCGTGCTTCGCGCACCGCGCCGGCAAGCCGCGCAATGCCTTCGTCGATCTGCGCCGCGCTCAATGCGCAGAACGGCAATCGCAGGAAGCGCTCACCGCCACCCTGCGGGAAAAACGCCAGCCCATCGGCCAGATTCAAGTTTACCTTCGCCGCCGCCGCGCGCACCGCCGTGGTGGACACGCCTTCGGGCAACGTCAGCGACAAAAAGAAACCGCCGTCGGGCCGAGTGGCCACGGCATCGGGAATGTATTTGTCGAGCGCGGCCAGACAGGCAGTCAGGCGCGGCGCATACAACGCCTTCCACTTCTCGATCTGCGGATCGAGCCTGCCCGCCTTCAGCCATTCGAGCGTAACCCCATGCGCGAAGTAGCCCGGCGAGATGTAGGTGTCTTCGGCCACCTTGCCGATTTTCGCCAGCGTCGCTGCATCGCCGATCATGAAGCCCAATCGCACGCCGGGGGCAATCAGCTTCGTGAACGAGCTCATGTGCAGCGTGCG
>JAITMN010000202.1 GCA_031277355.1 Nevskiaceae bacterium
GCGCACGAAGAACTCACCGGCCACGCCGAGACGGTGCTGCAAAGACTGGGCCTGCCGTATCGCGTGATGGCGCTGTGCGCCGGCGACATCGGCGCGGCCAGTTCCAAGACCTACGATCTGGAAGTGTGGATGCCGGGTCAAGGGTGTTACCGCGAGATTTCTTCGTGCAGCAACTTCCGCGATTATCAGGCGCGGCGCATGCAGGCGCGTTGGCGCAATCCGGCCACCGGCAAGCCCGAGCCGGTGCATACGCTGAACGGTTCGGGTTTGGCGGTCGGGCGCGCGCTGGTGGCGGTGGTGGAGAACGGTCAGCAGGCCGACGGGTCGATAGTGGTGCCGGAGGCGCTGCGGTCGTACTTTGGGGCGGAGGTTATCAAGCCGGGGAGTTAGTTGACCGTTCGCGCAGCACAGGGGGAGGGCTGTTGATCTACTACACCAAAACCACGCGCTTTTTCTCCGCGATGCTGATGGTCGGCGGAGTCTTTGGTCTGTTCGCCACGCTGGCAGCCGGCGCACAACTGGCCAAGCAGCATTGGTTGTTCGCGCTTCCCATGCTCGCGCTGGCTGCTCTTTTCGCATGGGCCGCCTTCGCCGGTTTGCGGCTGTGGCAGGGCACGCCCTACGGCCGCAAGTGGGCGACCATTCTCTTTGCTTCGCAGGTTCCCATTCTTGCGCTGCCGGGGTTTCGGTATCAGTGGTTCACCGGCGCGCAATTCGGCCCTTACCTGCGGTGGGGCGATGGCAGTGTGACCGCCAACTTCGGCGCGAACTTCGGGGCCAATGGCGATTTCTTCATGGGCAGCGCGTTGGTCGGGTCGTCAGTGGGCGTGAATCTGTTTGCGGTCATCGCGTTTGTGATGTTGTTGCGCGCGAACATTCATGCTGCACGTGCGGAGGCCATTTCACGACAGGTGTTGCCGCATCCAGACCGGCCGATGATGAGAGAGTCTGCGCCGTCAGCGGAAGGCGAATAAATTCGACAGAATTAAATTAAAGAAGTAATCTCAATCTCATGAAAAATGACATATTCTTTCATGAGAATTGCCGTCGTTTTCTGGCGCCGGCGTGTCTGGCCGCGACGCTGCTTCTCGCCGCTTGCTCCGGCGGAGGCAGTCAGGCGACGCCATCTTCCGCCGCTCCACCGCCCACTTCAAACTCAGGCTCCAACACTAGCCCCGGCAACAACACCAATGCCGGCGAAGACAGCGCCACCACCGGCGCACCCTTGGAAACCCGCAGCGGCAACGGCGCCGGCTACCAACCCGCCTTCCCCAATCAAACGCGCGCCCCCGGCATCCGCAACAGCATCGCCTTCGACGTGCAGACCGTCGCCTCCGGCCTTGATTCCCCTTGGGCTGTCGAGGTGCTGCCCGATGAACGCTTCCTCATCACCGAGCGTCCCGGCCGCCTGCGCATCATCGGCGCGGACGGCTCGAAGTCCGCGCCGGTGCAAGGTCTTCCTGCCGTCACATCGCAAGGGCAGGGCGGTCTGCTCGACGTCGCGCTCGATCCGCAGTTTCAATCCAATCGCATCATCTACTGGAGCTATGCCGAACCGCGCGATGGCGGCAATGGCACCACGCTTGCCAGGGGCAGACTCATCGAAGATGCCGCAGGCGCACGGCTTGAAAACGTGCAAGTGATCTTCCGCCAGATGCCCACGTTCCAATCCTCGCTGCACTTTGGTTCGCGCATCGTCTTTGCCGGCGACGGCACGTTGTTTCTCACCGTTGGCGAACGCTCGGTTCCCGCAGGCATGGTGCAGGCGCAGGACCTTCGCAGCGACTTCGGCAAAGTGATTCATCTGAACGCCGATGGCAGCATCCCGTCCGACAACCCCTTCGTCGGTCGCGCCGATACGTTGCCGGAAATCTGGTCTTACGGTCATCGCAACGTGCAGGCCGCCACGATCGACGCGCTGACCGGCCGCTTGTGGACCGTCGAACATGGTCCGCTCGGCGGCGATGAACTGAATCATCCCGAACCGGGGCGCAACTACGGTTGGCCGATCATCAGCTACGGCATCGACTACGACGGCACGAAGCTTGGCGAAGGCATCACCGCACGCGATGGCATGGAGCAGCCCGTGTACTACTGGGACCCCGTAATCGCGCCATCGGGAATGATCGTCTATCGCGGCGCGATGTTCCCGCAGTGGCAGGGCAGCATCTTCATCGGCGGTTTGGCCGGCATGAAGCTGGTGCGTTTGCAGATGGATGGCGAGCGCGTGGCCGGCGAGGAATGGTTGCTGCAAGAACGCAATCTGCGCATCCGCGACGTGCAGCAGGGTTCCGATGGCGCGATCTATGTGCTGGCCGATGGTCCCAACTCGTCGCTGCTGCGCCTTGTGCCGAAGAACTGATTACAACTAACGACCGCGCAAACTGCGCTGCACCGACGCCACCGCGCCCACTGCGAGCAATCCGCCGCAGAGCACCGCCAGCAGCGAGAAATCGCCGAACGCAAACGCAACGCCCGACAGCGCGCCGGCGGTTGCGCCCGCTGCATTCATCAACGTGTCGGATCGTCCCTGCCAGCGCGGACGTTCTTCCACCGTGGTGATCTCGGTCAGCAGCGCTGCGCCGGCAACCGTCAACGAACCCCAACCCAGACCCACCAGCGTCATCGCGATCTGCACCATCGTGTGCGATGCACCGGCCAGATACGCCAGCACCACCGCGACCAGCATCAGCACCCAACCCAATCC
>JAITMN010000208.1 GCA_031277355.1 Nevskiaceae bacterium
GCGATGTTCATCGCGCCCTGCGGGTGTTCGTCCTCGATCAGCTTCGATCCCACGCGGATGAAACCGGGGCTGGTGTCGATGATGCTGGCGTTGTTGTAGCGTCCCGATTGCAGCGCCGCCGCCACGACAAAGGGCTTGATGCTGGAACCCGGCTCCAGCATGTCGGTGGCCGCGCGATTGCGATACACCGACGCCTTGATCTGATCGCGATCATTGGGATTGAACGCCGGCTGATTCACCATCGCCAGCACTTCGCCGGTGCGCACGTCGAGCACGACAACCGAACCGGAGCGTGCACGATGTTCCTGAATCGCCGCCTTCAGTTCACGGTACGCCAGATATTGAATCCGCATGTCGATGCTCAGATGCAGATCGCGGCCCGGATGTGCGGCGCGAATACTCTCCACGTCCTGCACCTTGCGGCCCAGGCGATCCTGAATCACGCGCTTGGAGCCATCTTCACCGGCCAGCCAGTGATCAAAGGCCAACTCCGCGCCTTCCTGCCCTTCGTCATCCACATTGGTGAAGCCCAGCACATGGCCCACCACTTCGCCCGAAGGATAGTAGCGACGGTATTCGCGCGTGAGATTCACACCGGCAATGCCCAACTGCCGCACGGCCTGGGCTTCCTGCGGCGGCAGATGCCGCGCCAGATACAGGAAGTCGCGATCCTGACTGCTGGTGATGCGCCGCGCGAACTCCGCGCCATTGCGCTTCAACTGCTTGGCAAGCTTGGGCCATTCCTCAGGCACGAGCGCCAGATCATGCGGATTGGCCCACACCGAATCCACCGGCGTGCTCACCGCCAGCGGTTGATCGTTGCGATCCAGAATCATGCCGCGATGCGCCGGCACGCTGACCACACGCTGAAAGCGCGCATCGCCCTGACTCATCAGAAAGCCGTAGTCCACCAACTGCAAGTCCGCTGCGCGCACCAGCAACGCCACTGCGCCCAGCGTGATCACGCTGAACGCAAACAGCGCCCGCAGGCGAAACGCGGCCGAATCGCTGCGCACGGCCTTCATGGTCCCACCACTCGTATGCGCTCGGGATCGGGAGTGCCCATGTTCAAGCGTGTCGTGGCGACGCGCTCGACAAAAGCATGCGTGGACCAGGCGCTTTGCTCCAACTGCAACTGACCCCACTCCACTTCCAGGCTGTCGCGCTGGCGGTTCAACTGTTCCAGTTCCACGAACAACTCACGCGAACGATGCCGCGACCAGATCGCGCCCGCCGCCGAAGCCAGCACCGCGAGCCACAGCACCGCCACCGCCAACGCCGTCCATCGGCCCGAGTGACTCATGCGGCCTCCGGCACGGGGCCCGTCAATCGTTCCGCCACGCGCAGAATCGCCGAGCGGGCGCGCGGATTCGCGTTCACTTCGATTTCACCGGCGCGCTGCTTGCGACCCACCGTGCGCAGCGCCGGATCGTGCGGCGGCGCAATCGGCAACTTCGCAAAAGCCGGATCAGGATCGGCGCAGCGGCGGATGTATCGCTTGACCAGCCGATCTTCCAGCGAATGAAAGCTGATCACCGCCAAGCGGCCGCCGGGTTGCAGGGCGCGCACCGCACCGGCAAGGCCACGGCGCAGCTCGCCCAGTTCATCGTTCACCTGCATGCGCAGCGCCTGAAACGTGCGCGTGGCCGGGTGCTTGCCGCGCTCGCGTGTGGGAATCGCCTGCGCAACGATGGCGGCAAGCTGCAAGGTCGTGGCAATCGGCGCAGCGCCACGGGCCGAGACGATCGCGCGAGCGATGCGCCCGGCGAAACGTTCTTCCCCAAGCTTGCCGATCACGTCGCGAATCTCGTCAGTCGTGGCGCGTGCGAGAAATTGCGCGGCGCTTTGCCCTTGCGATACATCCATCCGCATGTCGAGCGGACCGTCGTGCTGAAAGCTGAAACCGCGCGCAGCGGTGTCGATCTGCGGAGAAGACACGCCAAGGTCGAACAGAACTCCGCGACAGGCGCGTTCCTCGCGATGCGCTTGAACCACTGTCTCGATGGCGCTGAACGGCGCATGGACCAGCACGAAGCGCGACTCACCGGCAAAGCGTTCACGCCCCGCCGCCACCGCATCCGGATCGCGATCCATCGCAAGCAGTCGATCATCCGGCCCGAGCAATTCCAGCAGGCGCGCGCTGTGTCCGCCACGACCGAAGGTGGCATCAACGAGCAGCGTCGCCCCGCTCGCAGCGCAGACAGGCGCGAGCGCCGCAACGGCCTCTTCGACAAGCACCGGCTTGTGCTCATCCAATTCACGACTCCTCGCAGACGTGACATCGGTTACAGCAACAGCGCATCGAGCGGGCCAGCCAATTCCGTTGACTCCTGCTCACTGCGCATCCAGTCGGCGCGCTGGGCGCTCCAACGCGCTTCATCCCACAGTTCCAGCCGCTTGCCCTGACCGATCAGCATCGCCGAGCGATCAAGCTGCGCGAATTCACGCAATTCCGGCGACAGCGCGACGCGACCGTGACCATCGACCTCCACTTCCGTGGCGTGGCCCACCATCAGGCGCTGTAGACGTCGGGATTGGGCGTGCAGGCTGGGCAGGCTCATCAGGTGCTGCTCGATCTGTTCCCAGTCCGGCAGCGGGTAGATCAGCAGGCATTGATCGCGGTCCACGGTGACGACCACCCGGCCCTCGCCGCGCGCGACCAGCAGCCCGCGGTACCTCGTTGGCACCACGACCCTGCCCTTGTCGTCGATCGTGACTTTTGTTGCGCCGCGGAACATACCTTTGAAACGGGACTCCTTCCCCATTTCTCCCCACTTTCGCCCACCGGACTCCACTATAGAAACCAAAATGGAGCGATGTCAACGCCGCAGAGCAAATATTTTCTTACGTCACAACAACTTACACGTCGCTTCCCGCAGACACCCCAAAGTCATATCTCTTTCTAATTCCGGCACTTGGCTATTTTTGTTC
>JAITMN010000123.1 GCA_031277355.1 Nevskiaceae bacterium
CCACGCCGACAACTCGCGCACCTGATCCACGGTGATCTGACCGGATTTCATTTCAGGATCGGGCACGACGAGCCGCAGATCAGGATGCTCGCCCGCCTGCGCCTGACGGCAACTGGCGCAGCGTCCGCACACATCGGGCGTTGCCTCGCAGAGCACGCGCTGCGCGAAATTGCGCGCAAGTTCCACGCCGCCCGCGCCGGAGGAATCGTGGATCAGCAGCGCGTGAGGCAGGCGCCCCGTTGCGGCAGCGTGAGCCAATTGCTGCTGGGCGGCGGCAAGCCAGGGCAGATTCATCGCACCGCCTCCACTGCCGCCAGCGCCTGCGCCAGCACGCTTTGCGCGTCCTGCGTGGCATCGATGATGTGGATGCGATCCGGTTCGGCGGCGGCGAGCGCCAGATACCGTTCGCGCACACGCGAGAAGAAGCTCAGCGTTTCATCTTCAAAGCGATCACCGGCCTCTTGGCGGCCACGCGCACGCGACAAGCCCGTTTGCGGCGGAAGGTCCAATAGCAGTGTCAAGTCCGGCTGCAAACGCGGATGCGTCAGCGTCGCCAATTGCTCGATCATCAATGAGTCCAAACCACGACCACCGCCCTGATACGCGCGTGTCGCATCGGTGAAGCGATCACACAGCACCCATTCACCGCGCGCCAGCGCCGGACGAATCCGATTCTCCACATGCGCATTGCGCGCAGCGAACATCAGCAGCACTTCGGCCACCGGCGGCATCGGCTCTTCGCGCCGCTTCAACACCAGCGCGCGGATGTCTTCGGCCAGCGGCGTGCCGCCGGGTTCGCGCGTCACGCAAACGCGCCGGCCGCGCTCACTCAGCGCATCGGCCAATCGCGCTTGCAAGCTCGACTTGCCCGCGCCCTCGATGCCTTCAAGCGTAATGAAACGGCCGCGAATCATGGATCGTCGGGACCGGCGTTACCGGCGGGCACAAGCTCGCCATCGAGCAAAGCGTCACCGTCATCAGGCGTCGCGTCATCGGGCGATGACTCATCGGATGCAAGGCTGCTCGGCGGCGTGCCGCGCAGGCGATTCAGATAGCGCTGCACCGCGCGATTGTGTTCGGCCAGCGTGGAGGAAAAATAATGCCCGCCGCTGCCATCACCTATCGCAACGAAGAACAGCGCTTCGGAAACTTCCGGGTTCAACGTTGCAATGAGAGCGTCTTGTCCGGGCAGACTGATCGGCGTTGGCGGCAACCCTGCGCGAGTGTAGGTGTTGTAGGGCGTATCGCGAGTCAGATCGCTGCGGCGGATGTTGCCGTCGAATTGTTCGCCGATGCCATAGATCACCGTGGGGTCGGTCTGCAAACGCATGCCCATGCGCAGCCGATTGATGAACACGCCGGCAACGCGCGCGCGCTCGCTGGCAAGATTGGTTTCTCTCTCGACGATGGAGGCCAGTATCAGCGCTTCGTCGGCGGAGGCCAGCGGCAGATCGGGCTGACGATTCTCCCACGCATCGGCCAGGATGCGTTTCTGCGCCTGAAAGGCCAGACGATAAATCGTGAGGTCCGTGGTGCCCGGCGCGAAGGAATAGGTATCGGGCGCGAAGCGGCCTTCCGGATGCAGGCCCGGCGCGCCGAGCAAGGCCATGATGGTTTCGTTGTCTTCCCAGCGCAGGGTTGCGGCGATGCCCGAATGACGCTCGATGGCCTGACGCATCTGCGAAAAACGCCAGCCTTCGATGATGGTGAGTTTTTCCAGCACCACGCGGCCTTCCACCAACTGCTTCAGCACCACCATCGGCAATTGCCCCGGCGCGATGCGATAGCGGCCAGCCTTGATTTGAGAGGGATCGAGTTTGGGCTGCCGCTGACAGCAGCGCAGGAAGTGCTCCATGCGGCGCGCATCGACAATCAACTGACGCTCCTGCAACAGCTTGAGCACCTGCCGCAGCGTTGCGCCCGGCTCGATCGTCAGTTCCTGCACCGTCATGCTCGGCCCGATGGTGCCTGCCGTGCTGAGCAGCGAGCGCCAGTAGACGATACCCCCCACCACGCCGGCGATGATGAGAGCCAACAATGCAAGGCCAACGATGCGCCTAGTCATCCAGCGTCTCCAGATGCCGGGCCAGACGATCCATCGCCGCATCACGCATCAGCGGCCGGCCATCCAACTGCGTCAGCGGCATCAGGCCCAGACGCGCATTGGAAAGATAAACGCTCTGGCAATCGCGCAGCGCAGCCAGCGGAATATCCGCCTCTTCGATGGCAAGCCCGCACGCCATCGCTTCGCGCAGCGCCGCCGTGCGCATCACACCTTTGATGCCGCAGCGATCGATGCGCGGCGTGAGCCAGTTTCCATACCTGCGAATATACACATTGCCAATAGTGCCCGAGATCAGCAGTCCGGAGCTACTGCCGATCAGCCCCTCAAAGGCCCCGGTTGCGGCCAGTTCGATGCGCGCCAACACCTGTTCCAGCCGATTCAGATGTTTCAGCCCTGCAAGTATCGGGTTCTCGCCGAGCCGGGCGTGCAGCGTAACGGCCGTGCGCTCCACGCTCGATGCCGGGACCGGCGAGGCGGCATCGGCATAGATCAGCAGCAGGCGTCGCGGCTGCTCTGCGCCGCTGGGCGAATAGCCGCGCGCCGTGGCGTCGCCGCGCGTGACGATCAGCTTCAACATCGCATTGCCATGCGTGGCAGCCGCCTCCTGTACCTGCTGCCACATCTGCGCTTCATTCAACGTGATGCCAAGCCGATGCAAGCCATCGCCCAGACGTTGCCGATGCAGCCCGGCAAAGCGCACTGCGCCCTGACGCACCCTCATCGTTTCAAACAGACCATCGCCGTAGTGCAGACCGCGATCCAGAGGCCAGCCTGCGCCCTTGCCATCACCATCGCCATCGCCATCCGCATCGCGGCCATCAACCAGAACGCGCAGCGGAACTTCACTCATCGCGCCCTGCCCTCACTGCATCCACCCTTCATTGCAACGCCAGCAACATGCCGCGCGCCTTGGCGCGAGTTTCGGCCAGTTCACGCGCGGGGTCCGAATCCGCGACGATGCCCGCCCCGGCGCGAAACTCCAACTGCCTGCCTTGCAGCGACATCGTGCGGATCAGAATGTTGAAGTCGCCGGAGCCATCGTGATTCAGATAACCCAGGCTTCCGGTATACGGTCCGCGCGGCGTGTTTTCCAACTCCGCGATGATCTGCATGCAGCGCACCTTCGGCACGCCGGTAATCGTGCCGCCGGGGAACACCGCGCGCAGCGCCTGCGTCGGCGCAACGCCATCACGCAGCGTGCCGGTGACATTGGAAACGATGTGATGCACATGCGCGTAAGTTTCCACCGCCATGTATTCATCCACGCGTACGCTGCCGCCTTCGCATACGCGGCCCAGATCATTGCGCGCCAGATCGATCAGCATCACATGCTCGGCGCGCTCCTTGGGATGCGCGATCAGCGCTGCGGCAAGTGCGCGATCATCGGTCTCAGTGCCGCCGCGCGGATGCGTGCCGGCAATGGGCCGCGTGTCCACACGCCGACCCTGAATGCTCAGCAATCGCTCGGGCGAGGACGACAACACGCAAAAATCACCAAACTGCGCCAGCGCCGCAAACGGCGCGGGATTGGCTTGCCGCAGACGCGCATACAGTTGCGCGGCGGACAACTGCGCCGGCAGCGTAGCCCGCCACCCGCGCGACAGATTGGCCTGATAGATATCCCCGGCGCGGATGTACTCCTTCGCGCGCTCCACGCGATGGATATACGCCTCCGGCGGCTCTTCGACAACAGGAATGGACATGCGCTCCGAGACCTGCGCGTCAGCCTGCGGCAGCGATACCGCCGCCCCCACGTCGGCGCGAATCAGCGCGAGTTCTTCTTCCGTGACGCCGGGCTCGGCCACCAGCCATCCGCCACCCTGCGCGTCGCGTATCAGCGCCGCCGGCACACGCAGCGCCAACGCCACCGGACGAGCATCGGCGCGGCTGGCTTGCGGCCACGCCGCCTGCAACTTCGCTTCGGTTTCCAGCGCCAGTTCGTAGCCCAGATACACCATCCATCCGCCACGGAAGGGCAACGGCGGCGAAGTTGAAGCAAACGCCGACACCTGCGGCGCAGCCGTCCGCGCCGCCAACCGCCAGGCCGCTTCCAGCGCATCGAAGAACCCGCCGCCCTGATCGGCAACGCTCTGCACGTCGCCGCCCAGATCACCCCTGCGATGCAAGCGCCCCGCCGCATCCAGCCACAACGCGCCGCGCGGCAATGCGCCCAGCACCGTGCTGCGCGACAACGCACCCTCTGCGGCGCTGTCGAGCAGCACCGGATAACGCTCGGGAAACGCACC
>JAITMN010000182.1 GCA_031277355.1 Nevskiaceae bacterium
AATCCGGTGGATTACTGGTGGGTGATGATCGGCTACGGGCTGTTTGCCGTGGGGATGCTCGGCTATGCCATCAAGCTGATCATCGGGTTTTGCATGGAACCAAACGGGGATCGAGCCAATTTCGACTATATCCCGCGTCAGGAATAACGCGATTTATTTTTATTTTTCAATGAATTGGCGCGCCCGGAGAGATTCGAACTCCCGACCAACTGGTTCGAAGCCAGCTACTCTATCCAACTGAGCTACGGGCGCGCTGCTGTGCGCAGTGTCTGCGCCTGCGGCGCGGCTGGCAAGGGCGGGTGCGCCGAAGCCAGATGATGTCGCCAAAGGCCGAACGGGTTGTCAGCTTCCATCCACGCAGTAAACTGCGCTATCCAAGGGTCGGCTGCCCGCGCGACCCATGTACAGTGCCACAACATCAGGGGTCATCATGAAAAAGTCGCTGCTTGCCCTGGCCATCGCGGCCTGCTTCACCACCGCGGCCTTTGCCGACTGCACCTATCCGCGTGCGCCCGGCAAGGCGCCGGACGGCAATGTCGCCACGCGCGACGAAATGGTCGCGGCGAACAAGGCCGTCAAAGACTACAACGATGCGATGAACGTCTATCTGAAGTGCATCAAAGACGAAGTCGATGCTGCGCTGGCCAAAGACGGCGCCTCGCTGACCGAGGACCAGAAAAGGCAGATGGCGGCGATGTACGCGCAGAAGAACGATTCGGCGGTAGACGAACTCACCACCGTCGCCAACGCTTTGAATGAGCAAATTCGTGTGTTCAAGGCAAAAGAAGCCAAGTAACCCCGTGCGGGCGTTGTGCTGACGCCCGCCGAAGCTGCGCAGCGGATCGGCCAGCACCTGCCGGTGCTGCCGGTTCAATCACTGCCCATCGGGCAGTGTGTGGGCGCAATCCTGCGCGAAAACATTTACGCCGAACGCGATCAACCGCCGTTTGATCGCGTGTCGATGGACGGCATCGCCGTGTGCTCGGCGCACATCGCCACCGGCTCGCGGCGGCTGCGCATCGCGGGCACGCAGGCGGCGGGCGATCCGCCGTTGTCGCTGCCCTCCCCCGATCAGTGCATCGAAGCGATGACCGGCGCGGTGCTGCCCAGCGGCTGCGACGCCGTGGTGCCGGTGGAGCACATTCGCGTCGAAGACGGCTTTGCCCTCATCAACGACAACGCCCCCGTCGAACCGCGCCAGAACGTCCACGCACGCGGCACGGATCGACTCCAGGGCGCACTGCTGCTCACCGCCGGATCGCGCCTGCAACCGCCGGATGTGGCGGTGGCCGCCGGCGCAGGCATGGCGCACCTGCGCGTGAGCGCTGAGCCTGCGTGCATGGTGATCTCCACCGGCAATGAGTTGGTGGAACCGGGCGAGCCCATCGAAAGCTGGCAACTGCGGCGCTCCAATGTCTACGCGCTGACCGCCGCGCTGCAACGCCGTGGCTTCACGCGCGTGGTCGACGATCACCTGCCCGACGATGCCGATGTGTTGCAGCAGCGCCTGGCCCAGCACCTGAACACCCACGATGTGCTGATTCTCAGCGGCGGTGTGTCGATGGGGCGCTTTGATCTGGTGCCTGCGGCGCTGGCCGCCTGCGGCGTGCGTCAGGTGTTTCACAAGGTGGCGCAGCGGCCCGGCAAGCCATTCTGGTTCGGCGTTGCGCCACGCGGCAATGTGGTGTTTGCGCTGCCGGGCAACCCGGTGTCCACGCTGGTGTGCCTGGCGCGTTATGTCATCCCGGCCCTGGACCGCGCGATGGGCGCGCAGTCGCCGCAACAAGGTGAGAAAATAGCCCTTGGCGCGGACATTGCCTTCAAGCCGGCGCTGGCCGGTTTCATTCCGGTTCGCGTGCAGATTGATGATTCGGGTCAGCGCTGGGCGCAAACGGTAACCACAAACGGTTCCGGAGATTTCGCCGCGCTGGCCGGCACGGAAGGTTTCGTGGAGCTTCCGCCCGGCCCGAACAATTACGCCAAGGGTTTCGTCACTGCCTTGTATCGCTGGTAAGCAATGATGGATAACACACCCGCAACGATTGCTCTGGAACGCTCGCCCACCGACCGGCGCGGACGGCCCCTGCGCGATCTGCGCATCTCGGTGATGGACCGTTGCAACTTTCGTTGCCCGTACTGCATGCCGCGCGAGCGCTTTCACGAACACTATGCGTTTCTCAAGACCGCCGAGCGGTTGTCGTTCGATGAGATCGTGCGGCTGACGCGGCTGTTCACGCCAATGGGCGTGCGCAAGCTGCGCATTACCGGCGGCGAACCGCTGCTGCGCGTGAATCTTTCTGATCTGATCGCCGATCTCACCGCCATCGACGGCGTGGAAGACATCGCGATGACCACCAACGGCGTGCTGCTGGGCAAGTACGCCTACGAATTGAAGGCCGCCGGGCTGTCGCGCGTAACGGTGAGCCTCGACAGCCTCGATCAAGACATCTTCGCGCGCATGAACGGCGGCTTTGGCCGCGTGGCCGAAGTGCTCGATGGCATTGCGCACGCGCGGGATGCAAGGCTCGGCCCGATCAAGATCAACGCGGTGATTCAGCGTGGCGTGAACGATGAGGGCGCGCTCGATCTGGTCGA
Organism: Nevskiaceae bacterium; assembly: GCA_031277355.1. Taxonomy (GTDB): domain Bacteria; phylum Pseudomonadota; class Gammaproteobacteria; order Steroidobacterales; family Steroidobacteraceae; genus ZC4RG30. The sequence goes on from JAITMN010000182.1 coordinate 2,596, forward strand.
GCGCTTTCGCGGCACGGGCGTCACGGTGCGCTTCATCGAATACATGGACGTAGGCAATCGCAACGATTGGCGCGAACAGTTGGTGGTGCCGTCGAAGGATTTGCACGCGCGCATCCACGCGCGTTGGCCGCTGCGCGCGGTGCGCCCGGACTATGTGGGCGAAGTGGCGCGACGCTATGCCTTTGAAGATGGCCAAGGCGAAGTGGGCTTCATTTCCTCGGTCACGCAGCCCTTCTGCGGCGCGTGCTCGCGCGCACGGCTATCTTCCGACGGCGCGTTCTACACCTGCCTGTTTGCGCAGACCGGCATGGACCTGCGCGGTCCGATGCGCGCGGGCGCCGACGACGCCACGCTCACGCGATTGATTCGCGGCAATTGGAGCGCGCGCGAGGATCATTACAGCGAACAGCGAATGATCCTGCGTGCGCGGCACGAGTCGCAGAACAAGGTGGAGATGAACTACATCGGCGGCTGAGCCGACCGATGATTGAAACCATGACACGCAGCACGTCTTCCAAATCCGCAAAGTCTTCCAGGCTGACGCACCTCGACGCGGCGAACCGGCCCGCAATGGTGGACGTGGGCGACAAGGCCGTGTCGCGGCGCGAAGCCGTTGCCGAAGCCAGTGTCACGCTGCCGACCGAAGTGGCGCGTGCGCTTGCCGACAGCGGTCATCGCACGAAGAAAGGCCCTGTGTTCGACACCGCCGTAATCGCCGGCGTAATGGCGGCCAAGCGCACACATGAGCTGATTCCGTTCTGCCATCCGCTGCCGCTGGATGGCGTGAAAATTGAAATCGAAGCGCGCGGCGCGAAGTTGCTGATTACCTGCCGCGTGTCGGTAGAGCATCGCACCGGCGTCGAGATGGAAGCGCTGACCGGCGCCAGCGTCGCGGCGCTCACGGTCTACGACATGTGCAAGGCGCTATCGCACAACATCACGATCGGGCCGGTGCGTTTGATGGCCAAGTCCGGCGGGCGGCGCAATTTCACGCGCCGGAAGGTATCGCGATGAGCGCCGCGCCGCTGCGCGCACTGGTGCTGGCAGGCGGGCGCAGCACACGCATGGGCCGCGACAAAGCCGCGCTGGAATACGGCGGTCAAAGCCAGTTGGAACGCGCGGTGGCCTTGCTGCAGGCCGTGGTCGATGCCGTGCACGTGTCGGTGCGCGCCGATCAGGCCGATGATCCGCTGCGTGCGCGCTTTCATCGCATCGTTGATCGCGGCGACGTGCAAGGCCCGATTGCCGGCATCCGCGCCGCGCAGAGCCAGCACCCCGACGCCGCGTGGCTGGTCGTGGCCTGCGATCTGCCGCATCTGAACGAGGCCACGCTGCGCGAGTTGATCGCGCGGCGCGACCCGGCGAAGACCGCCACCGCCTATCGCAGCAGTCACGATGGTCTGCCGGAACCACTGTGCGCGATCTGGGAGCCGGACTCGGCCTCGCTGCTGCAACGCTTCATCGACGGCGGGCGCAACTGTCCGCGCAAGTTTCTGATCAATTCCGATACGCTGTTGCTCGATCAGCCCAACCCGGAGGCCCTGGACAACGTGAACACGCCAGACGAACTTGCCGCCGCCCGCGAACGTCTCGCCGGCGCAAAGGCCGCGCCGCGCCCGCTGCGCGTGCAGTATTTCGCATTGCTGCGCGAGCAGGCCGGCACGCGCGAAGAGCAGATTCAAACCAGCGCCACCACGCCGGCCGAGTTGTATCGTGAACTGGCCGCACGCCATCGCTTCACGCTGGAGCCTTCGATGCTGAAGGTGGCGGTAAACGCGCAGTTCCGCGACTGGACGCAACCGCTGGCCGCCAACGACACCGTCGTCTTCATCCCTCCGGTGGCCGGCGGATGAACCGTTTTCGTTTCAGCCCCGCGCCCATCGACGGCGCCCCGCTGCGCGCAGAAATCCAGCATCACTCCTGCGGCGGCTATGCCTCATTTGAAGGCTGGGTGCGCGATCACAACGAAGGCCAGCAGGTGCGGCATCTGGAATACGAGGCTTTCGAACAGCTCGGCGTTGCCGAAGGCGAAAAGATCATCGCCGAAGCCTGCGCACGCTATGGCGTGGAACGCGCGCTATGCGTGCATCGCATCGGCGATCTGGCGCTGGGCGAAGTGGCCGTGTGGGTAGGCGTCGCCGCCGCGCATCGCGACGAAGCGTTCAAGGCTTGCCGCTACATCATCGACGAAGTAAAGCACCGCGTACCGATCTGGAAGAAGGAGCATTACGTGTCGGGCGACTCGGGGTGGGTCAATTGCGAGCGGTGTGCGCAGCCGGGGGAGCATGAGCACACGCATGAGCATGGACACCATCATGGGCATGGGCATGGACATGCGCATGGGTGAGCGCAACGCGCCTTGATACGAAACACAACGAGGGGAACGCGAAGATGCAGAACCAACAGCCCATCTATTTCTGCCGGCGCGGGTGGCGTGCGGCGGCAATCATGCATCTGACCTGCGCTGCGATCCTGATGCCCACATGGGTGATGGCGCAAACGGCGGAACCGGTAACGGAGCAACCCGTCGATGTGGAGGTTTTTCAGGCGGCGCACTTCCTTTCGATGTCCGGCGACTTTTATCCGCGCAGTGAACTAGCCGGCAATCGCGAAGGTTGGGTCTACCTCAACATGATGATCGACCCACAGGGCACGCCTTACGAAATCACGGTGCTGGAGTCGAGCGGCAATCCAGCCCTTGAACGGGCGGCTGTGGCAGCCGCAAAGGCCACACGTTTCTCACCAGCGCTCCAGGGCAACACCCCCATAGATTCGAGCCTCACAGCCCCGTTCAAATTCGAGATCCATGCTGCCAGCAGCGGCGCCTCGTCGCAATTCACTCGGAAATACCGAAGCTTTGCGCGAGCCCTGAAAACGAACGATCGCGCCGAAGCAGACAAGATTCTGCCAACACTGAAGGGCAACAATCTGTATGAGCAGGCGTATGAGCACTACGCCCGATTCGGCTACTTCGAAAGGTGGGGCACACCCGCCGAGCAACTCGATGCACTGACTCTCGCCGTCGCCAACGCAGGCGCCAGCGGAAGCAGGCAGCTGTATCTGCCGTCAGACACATTCGCTCGCGCCTTGGCATCGAAGTTTGCCCTGGAAGTCAAAACCCAGGACTACAGTGGCGCGCTGAATACATGGTCCAAGCTCGAGCCACGAACTCCCGAAGAGAATCGC
>JAITMN010000228.1 GCA_031277355.1 Nevskiaceae bacterium
GCTCAGCGACGAAGAAATCGCGTTGTGGGAGGGGGAATGAGCTTTGGCGGCACGCTGCTGCTCGATACGCACACCTTCGTCTGGGCGCTCAGCAAACCCGACCGCCTGAGCAGCGCCGCTCGGCAAGCGCTGGAAAACCCGGCCAACGCGCTGTTCGTTTCGGCCGCTTCGGTGTGGGAAATGGCAATCAAATTCCACCGTGGGAAATGGCCCGAGGCCGAACCGCTGGTCTTCGGCCTCACCCCCATTCTCAACCGCCTTCGCGCCAAGCTCTGGCCTATCGACGGCGCACACGCACTGCGCGCCGGCCTGCTGGGTTGGTCGCACAACGACCCCTTCGACCGCATGCTCGCGGCGCAGGCGCTGGCCAATCAGTTCACGCTCGTCACGCAGGACGAAGCCTTCAGGAATGTGCCGGCGTTGAGTGTGCTTTGGTAGCTTTCAGCCGGCAGCCCGCAAGCAATTTGCAGCAACGCCGCCGCGCCGCTTCACTGCTGACACTGCGCGCAGTAATACGTTGACCTTTGCCCCTGCGCGCGTTTGCGCACCGTTGCGCCGCAGCGCCGGCAGGGCAGTCCCGCGCGCTCGTACACCCACAGCTTGCGCTTGAAGTAGCCGGGCTTTCCATCCGCGCCCACATAATCGCGCAGCGTCGTGCCGCCGTGGGGAATTGCCATTCGCAGCACCGCGCGGATCGCCGTCACCAGCGCGGCGCACTCGGCGCGACTCAGTGATTTCGCCGCGCGTCCGGGCCGGATGCGTGCGCGGAACAGCGCTTCGCTGGCGTAGATATTGCCCACGCCTACCACCAGATGACTGTTCATGATGACTTGCTTGATCGCCGCGCTTCGCTTGCGCGTGACGCGGAACAGGTAGTCGGCATTGAACGCCGGTTCCAGCGGCTCCGGCGCCAGATCGCGCAGCAGTTTGTGCCGCGCCGGATCGCCCTTCAAATGAAACAGGCTGCCGAAGCGCCGCGGATCGTTGTAGCGCAGCGTCCATCCCGAATCCATCTCGATGTCGAAGCTGTCATGCGCGTCCAGCGCGGTGCGCACCGGCAGCACGCGCAGCGAACCCGACATTCCCAGGTGCAACATCAACCAGCCGCGCTCCAATCGCAGCAGCAGATACTTCGCGCGGCGGCGCACTTGCGTGATCTTCTGGCCCTGCGCCCAGGCCGCAAGCGTGCGCGCAATGGGCCAGCGCAGCCGCCGTTCGTGCACGGCAAGGCGCTCGATCGTGCGGCCGGTCACATGCGGTTCTATGCCGCTTCGTGTTGTTTCGACTTCTGGCAGTTCAGGCATCGCGCCGCAAAGCATGCCACAAACAAAAGACCCGCCTGAAGGCGGGTCTTTCGTGGACTATCAAAACTGGGGTAAGCCGATTACTTGATCTTGGCTTCCTTGTACGCCACGTGCTTGCGCACGACCGGATCGTACTTGCGCGTTTCCATCTTCTCCGGATGCAGACGCTTGTTCTTCATCGCCACATAGAAGTGGCCCGTGCCTGCGGAGGACAGCAGTTTGACCTTTTCGCGCATGGCTTATGACTCCTTACAGCTTTTGGCCGCGGGCGCGCAGCTCCGCGACGACGGTATCGATGCCGTTCTTTTCGATCGTGCGCAGCGCGTTGGTGGATACGCGCAGCTTTACCCAACGCTTCTCGCCTTCGAGCCAGAAGCGCTGCTCATGCAGGTTCGGCAGAAAGCGGCGACGGCGCTTGTTGTTCGCGTGCGAGACGCGGTTGCCAACAGCCGGACGCTTGCCGGTGACTTCACAGACGCGGGACATGGGAAAATCCTGTGCAGGTTGCCCAAAAAAGGGACGCGCAGTTTACGCACGGGCAGGGGCCGGAGCAACCCCGCCGACAGCGTTTATGCCCAATTATCGAATTCTTCCGAAAAAAATTCCCGAAAGCAAAGGCTTAGAGCAGCCCCCGCTCCACAAACGACACGCACCGCGCGCCGCCGACGACCAGGTGATCCAGCACCCGGATGTCCATCAGCCCCAGCGCGTCTTTCAATCGCTGCGTGATCAATTCATCGGCCTGGCTGGGTTCGGCGATGCCGGAGGGGTGGTTGTGCGCGAGGATCACCGCCGATGCGTTGCGGGCCAGCGCCTGCCGCACCACTTCCCGGGGGTGGACGCTGGCTCCGTCTATCGTGCCCCGGAACAGTTCGTCGAAGGCGTTCAGGCGCTGGCGGTTGTCCAGCGTCAGCATGCAGAACAGCTCGTGGGGCAGGTCGCGCAGGCGGGAAATCAAAAAGGAGCGCGTGGCCTGCGGCGAGTCCAGCATCGGTCCGGAGGAGATTTCGGCCAGATAGTGCCGGCGGGCCAGTTCCAGCGCCGCCCGCAGCAGCGTGTGGCGGCGCGCGCCGTAGCCGGAGAGGGCTGAGGCGGCGCAGTTGTCCAGCGACAGCAATTTCTGCAACGAGCCGCACCGCAGCAGCAGCAGGCGCGCGTCATCGATGGCCTGAGGCCCCGCCCGGCCTGCGCCGAACAGCAGCGCGACCAGTTCGGCGTCACCCCGGCTTTCCGGCGCGGGCGGGGCGGCGATGAATTCGGATGCGATCAGTGTCACGCCAGCAATTTTGCGCCGGGCAACATCGGGTTGATATCTGCAAATCCACCGTAGATATTGGAAAACTCACGTTCTGGCGGCGGATAATCGCCAAAGCATGGACGGCAAGCACATTCTCCTGGGTGTCACCGGCGGCATCGCCGCATACAAAAGCCCCGATCTGGTGCGCCGCCTCATCGAGCGCGGCGCGCAGGTGCAGGTGGTGATGACGGCCGGTGCGCGCGAGTTCGTCTCGCCGCTGACGTTTCAGGCCGTGTCGGGCCGCGAGGTGCGCAGCGATCTGTGGGACGAATCGGCCGAACGCGCGATGAGTCACATCGAACTGGCTCGCTGGGCCGATCTGGTGCTGATCGCGCCGGCCACCGCGGATTTCATCGCGCATCTGTCGCATGGTCTGGCGGATAACCTGCTCGCCACGGTCTGCCTTGCCACCAGCGCGCCGGTGGCGATTGCCCCGGCGATGAATCAGCAGATGTGGGCCAATGCCGCCACGCAGGCCAATGTCGCCACGCTGCGCGCGCGCGGCGTGCATGTGTTTGGCCCCGGCAGCGGCAGTCAGGCCTGCGGCGAAGTGGGCGAGGGCCGGATGATGGAGCCGGTGGATATTGCCGCCGCCGCGTTTGGTGTGTTGCCCGCCGAAGGGCCGCTGAAGGGGCGCAAGGTGCTGATCACCGCAGGTCCCACGCGCGAGCGCATCGATCCGGTGCGCTTCATCAGCAATCGCAGTTCGGGAAAAATGGGCTATGCGGTTGCGCAGGCCGCGCGTGATCGCGGCGCTGAAGTGGTGCTGGTCAGCGGCCCGGTGAATCTGTGCGCGCCGCCGGGCGTGCGGCGCGTGTGTGTGGAAAGCGCGGCGCAGATGTACGACGCCGTGATGCGCGAAGTGGATGATGCCGACATCTTCATCGCCACCGCTGCCGTGGCCGACTATCGCCCCGCTGCGCCGGCAAACATCAAGATCAAGAAGGTCAACGATTGTCTGGAAGTGCGGATGGAACGCACCATCGACATTCTGGCTGCGGTGGCGCAGCGCGAGCGTCGTCCCTACACCGTGGGTTTTGCCGCCGAAACCAACGACATCGAAAATCACGCGCTTGCCAAGTTGACGAAGAAAAATCTGGACCTGATCGCCGCGAACGAAGTGGGCGACAACAAAGTGTTCGAGCAGGACGACAACTCCCTCGTGCTGCTGTGGCCGGGCGGCGGGCGGCAGGAGTTGGGCGCGGGTGCAAAGACCGAGCTTGCCGTGAAGCTGGTGGACTTCATCGTGGCGCGCGTGAGCGGGCGCTGCGATGTTACCGATATCTAACCAAGACATACCCTTGACGCGACCGACACGGGCTGTGTAGCGCCGATATATTCAGTGTTCGGCGCGTGCGTACCTGCACAAGCAGGATCAAGCGAGCCAGCAAGAAGTGGCGGCAGTCCGCGCTCGTTATGGTCTTGCGGCTGCGTCAAAGGCTCCGTATGACGGGAGCGAAACTCTGCCCAAAGATCGCGAGGAGGCATTTCTTGACGAACTGAGAAAGGCGCAATCAAAAGGGACGCTGAGTGAGTTTGTTGATCATATCGACTACATAGCCAAGCGGATTGGTTGGCAACACGTGGGCATCGGCAGTGATTTCAATCATGGTTCGGGTGTTGCCGGCTTTGACAGCGAGGCGGATGCTCCGAACGTGACGCGTGAGCTGGTCCGCCGCGGCTACACCGAAGAGCAGATCGCCGGCATTTGGGGTGGCAATTTCCTGCGCGTACTGGGCGCCGCCGAAGCCAAAGCCGCGCACTGACTGTCATTGCGACGCCTCAAGCAAAGGCGGGTTGTATTTCGCGCGGCTGAACTACAGGTTCCAGCGCTCCGGCTGGTATAAAGTCCCCCGCTTTCACCGGGGGACTCATGCAGAAGCTGAACGTGCGCGTACTCGACCCGCGCATCGGAACCACATGGCCGTTGCCGGCTTACGCCACCGCAGGTTCAGCGGGCCTCGACCTGCGCGCGCTGCTCGATGCGCCGCTGAGGCTGGAACCCGGCGCTACCACGCTGATCCCCACGGGCCTTGCGATTCACCTCGATGATCCGGGTCTTGCCGCGATGATCCTTCCGCGCTCGGGGTTGGGTCACAAGCACGGCATCGTGCTGGGCAATCTCGTCGGGCTGATTGACTCGGACTACCAGGGGCAATTGATGGTGTCGTGCTGGAATCGTGGCAATGTCGCCTTCACCATCGAACCGGGCGAGCGCATCGCGCAGTTGGTGGTGGTGCCCGTGGTGCAGGTGCAATTGGAAGTGGTGGAGGATTTCATCGCCAGCAGCCGTGGCGGGGGCGGTTTCGGGCACTCGGGGAGGGGCTGAAACCGGCGGTCACCGCGATTCGTGATCCCCGTCGCAACTTCGGCCGGGACATTCAGGAAGGGTTCAGCGCCGTGGAGTAGTCTTTGGAGCCATGAACAAGAGAACCCTTGCCATACCCGCCATCGCCGCCGTGCTGCTGGCCGGCTGCGCCACCCCCTACAGCTCGGGCCAGGATTGGTCCTACGGCTCATCGGGCGTTGCCGCCGCGCCGCAGCCCGCGCCGCCGCGCGTGTATTCCTACCCGCTGCGCGAGCAGAGCGCGCAGCAGCAGGATCGCGACCGCTACGAGTGCTTCAACTGGGCCAGCGCGCAGACCGGCTTTGATCCCTC
>JAITMN010000211.1 GCA_031277355.1 Nevskiaceae bacterium
CGCACGCCGGAGGCCATTGCCATTCAAACGCATGGCGCAGCGCTGAGCTATGCGCAGATGCAATCGCGCGCCAATCGTCTGGCGCATGCGCTGCTGGCCAGGGGCTGCGGCCCCGGTGCGTTGGTGGGCGTGTGCCTCACGCGCGGCCCGGACATGATTCCCACGCTGCTGGCGATTCTGAAAACCGGCGCGGCGTATGTGCCGCTCGATCCGGGCTTTCCCACAGAGCGTCTGACCTACATGGCCGAAGACGCGGGCGTGAAGTGGGTGGTCACCGAATCGGCCTGCGCTGATCGCTCGGGCGTGGAACGTGCGCGGCAATTGCGTCTGGATGATGACGCTGCGCTGATCGCCACGGCTTCCGATCAACCCTTGCCGCCGCCTGCCAACGCCAGTGACGCCAACGCCACGGCCTATGTGATCTACACCTCCGGCTCCACCGGCAAACCCAAGGGCGTGGTGCTGCCGCAGCGCGCGGTGTGCAATTTCCTCGCCAGCATGCGCAAGACGCCGGGCTTTTCGGCCTACGATCGCTTGCTGGCCGTTACGACGCTGTCTTTTGATATCGCGGTGCTGGAATTGTTTCTGCCGCTGGTCAGCGGCGGCTGTGTGGTGCTCGCGCAGCGTGAAGATGCGATGGACCCCGACGCCATCGCGCAATTGATCGGGCAGCAGCGCATCAACGTGATGCAGGCCACGCCGACCACCTGGCAGATGCTGATGGAAAGCGGTTGGACCGCGCCGCGTGGCTTTCGCGCGCTGTGCGGTGGCGAAGCGTTGCCGCGAGCGCTGGCAAAGCAGTTGCTGAGTCAGGGCATCGAACTGTGGAACATGTATGGCCCCACGGAGACCACGGTGTGGTCCACGCTGGCGCGCATCACATCGAGCGAAGGCAAGATCAGCATTGGCCGTCCCATCGACAACACGCAGGTGTGGGTGCTCGATGACAATGGCGATGCCTGTGCGCCTGGCGCAGAAGGGGAACTGTGCATCGGCGGTGAGGGCGTTGCCACCGGCTATTTCAATCGTTCCGATCTGACCGCCGAGCGCTTCATCGCTGATCCGTTCAGCGACGTTGCCGGCGCGCGGCTGTATCGCACCGGCGATCTGGGCCGCTGGATGGAGACCGGCGAGCTGGAACATCTGGGCCGTCTTGATTTTCAGGTGAAGATTCGCGGTTATCGCATCGAGTTGGGCGAGATCGAAAATCGCCTGATCGGATTGCCGGGCATCACGCGCGCCGTGGTGATGCCGCGTGAGGATGTTCCGGGTGATCTGGCGCTGGTGGCCTATGTGGTGACCGACAATGGCGCGACGGTAACCAATGTCTCTGTGCGCGAAGGTCTCAAAGGCGCGCTGCCGGATTACATGCTGCCGCGTCAGGTGGTGGTGCTGAGCGAACTGCCGTTGCTGCCCAATGGCAAGATCGATCGCAAGTCGCTGCCGTCGCCGGGGGTCAGTGCCGCGCCAGCAGCGCCGGCAACGCGGTCTGCCGCAACGGCGCATGCCGAAGCGGCTGCCGCGCCGTCCATCGCTTCCGATCTCGTCCAGCGCATCGCCGCCAGCATGGCCTCCGTGCTGGGCCTGCCGCAGGTGCAACCCACGCAAAATTTCTTCGAGTTGGGCGGTCACTCATTGCTGGCCGCCAAGCTGGCCGGCGCGCTGGGGCGTGAACACGGTCAGCGCTTCGCGCTGCGCGAGATTTTCGAAGCACCCACGCCGCAGTCATTGGCGGCAGTGGTTGCGCAGCGTGTGCAGGGCGATGCGAGCAACGCGCCGCTCATCATTCCGCATCGTCCGGATCAGCGCACCGCGCCGCTGTCGCAGATGCAGCAGCGCGTGTGGTTCATCGAAAATTTCACGCCCGGAACGCTGACGTACAACATGCCCGCAGGGTATGGACTGATCGGCGCGCTTGACGCGCAGGCGCTGGATCGGGCTTTTCAGAAATTGATCGCGCGTCAAAGCGTGATGCGCACGGTCATCGAACGCTCTGCCGAAGGCGGGCGGCAAAAGATTCTCGATCAGTTGAACTACAGCCTTCTGCCCCTGGAAGATTTGTCTTCGTTGAACGCGGCCGACCGGCAGGCGCAGCTGGATGAGCGAATCTCCGGGCTGGTGGACGTTCGCTACGATTTGGAAAAAGGCCCGTTGTTCTCCGCGCATCTGTTCAAGCTGTCGACGCAGGAGCATGTGCTGTTCTTCCAGGTGCACCACCTGATCTGGGATGCCGGTTCTTTCGATATTTTCTATACCGATCTGGCAGAGCTTTATCTGGCGGAGGTTGAACGGCGTGCACCGAAACTTGCGCCCATCAGTGTTTCCTACGGCGATTTTGCCGCCTGGCACAACCAGTGGATGAGCGGTCCGGAACTGGCGCGTCAAACCGATTACTGGGTTGGCGAACTCTCGCCGGTGCCGCCGCCGCTTGAGCTGCCGCTGGATCATCCGCGTCCGGCGGAGATGTCGGGGCGTGGAGATCACTGCCAGTTCCATCTTTCGCATCACGTCGTGCGCAAGCTGCGCGATCAGGCGCAGAGCAGAGGGCGTACGCTGTACACCAGTTTGCTGGCCGCCTATGCGTTGGCGCTGCATGGCTGGAGCGGACAAAAGGATTTTGTCGTCGGTACGCCCGTGCGTGGCCGCGAGCAACCGGTGTTGGAGCCGTTGATGGGCTTCTTCGTCAACATGCTGCCCATGCCCATGCATGTGGAGCCAGGCATGCGGCTTGAGCAGTGGCTTGCCCAATTGCATGCACAAGTGACCAAGGCGTTCTCCTGTCCGGATGTGCCTTTCGATCAATTGGCGCGGCGTTTGAAGCTGCCGCATGTGTCCGACAGGCCGTTGCTGCATCAAGTGTCGCTGTCTTATGAGGATGTGCGCGAGCTTCCGGGCGCCTGGGCCAATCTCGAACATCGCCGTATGATCATGCCTGTGCGCGGCGCGTCGCAGGATTTGAGCCTGTGGTGCAATGAAACGCCGGAGTACATCGAATTCGTGTTCGTCTTCAACACGGATGTTCTGCAGAAGTCCAGTGTGCTGGAGTTTGG
>JAITMN010000213.1 GCA_031277355.1 Nevskiaceae bacterium
GCGCGGTGAAGTCGTGCAATGTGCTGCTGGCGCAGGTGGCCGGCGCGCGCATCACCACCATCGAAGGCATTGCGCAGCCCGATGGCGCGATGCATCCGATGCAGGCGGCGTTCAAGCAATGTCACGGCCTGCAATGCGGATTCTGCACGCCGGGCATGGTGATGAGCGCCATCGACCTGTGCACGCATCATCCGGGGGCGAGCGAAGCCGAAGTCCGTGAACTGCTCGACGGCAATCTGTGCCGGTGTACCGGCTATCAGAACATCGTCAAGGCGGTGCTGCTGGGCGGCGAAGCGATGGCGGGGAGAGCGTCATGAGTGCAACTTCATTCTCGCAACTGCCGCATATCGGCGAAGCGCTGCGCCGCAAGGAGGACTATCGCTTCCTCACCGGCGCGGGCCAATACACCGACGATGTAACGCTGGCGCATCAGGCGCATGCGGTGTTCCTGCGTTCGCCACATGCGCATGCGCTGATCAAATCCATCGACCTTGCCGCAGCGAGCAAGATGCCCGGCGTCGTCGGCATCTTCACCGGCAAGGATATCGACGGCAAAATGGGCGGGCTGCCCTGCGGCTGGCTCATCAACAACCCCGACGGTTCGCCGATGAAAGAGCCGCCGCATCCGATTCTGGCGATTGGCAAGGTGCGTCACGTTGGCGATCATGTGGCGATTGTCGTGGCCGAAACGGTGGAGCAGGCGCGCAACGCTGCGGAGGCCATCGTGGTGGACTACGAAACGCTGCCTGCGCTGGTCAGTGTGGCCGATGCAGCGAAGAAGCGCGGCGGTGTGGTGATCCACGAACAAGCGCCCGACAATCAATGCTACAAGTGGACCATTGGCGACAAGGCGGCGGTGGATGCCGCGTTTGCCAGCGCTGCGCACGTCACCAGCATCGACCTGATCAACAATCGCCTGATTCCCAACGCCATCGAGCCGCGCGCTGCGATCGCCAGCTACAACCGCGCGAGCGATGAATACACGCTCTACGTCGCCAATCAGAATCCGCATGTGGAGCGCCTGCTGATGACGGCCTTCGTGCTGAATCTGCCCGAACATAAAGTGCGCGTGATCGCGCCGGACGTGGGCGGCGGTTTCGGTTCAAAGATTTTTCTCTACGCCGAAGACGTGGCGCTGACCTGGGCCTCGAAGCAACTCAATCGCAACATCAAGTGGACTGCCGACCGCGCCGAATCATTCCTGAGCGATGCGCATGGCCGCGATCATGTGAGCCACGCGCAAATGGCGATGGACGCCAATGGCAAGTTCCTCGCGCTGCGCGTTCATTCGGACGTGAATCTGGGCGCGTATCTTTCCACCTTCTCCACGGCGGTGCCGACCATCCTCTACGCCACGCTGCTGGCCGGGCAATACGCCACGCCGCAGATTCATGTGGAAGTGGACGCATGGTTCACCAACACCACGCCGGTGGATGCCTATCGCGGCGCGGGCCGGCCTGAGGCCACCTATCTGCTTGAACGTCTCGTGTCGCGCTGTGCATGGGAGTTGAACATCGGGCAGGATGAAATTCGCAAACGTAATTTCATCAACAGCTTTCCATACCAGACGCCGGTGGCGCTGCAATACGACACCGGCGACTTTCACGCCTGCATGGACAAGGCCCGCGTGCTCGCCGACGTGGATGGCTTCGCGCAGCGCAGGGCGGAAAGCCAAGCGCAGGGCAAGCTGCGCGGCATCGGTTATTCCAGCTACATCGAAGCCTGTGGCATCGCGCCGTCGAATGTGGCCGGTGCGCTGGGCGCACGTGCCGGATTGTTCGAGTGCGGTCAGGTGCGCGTGCATCCCACCGGCAGCGTGACGGTGTTCACCGGCTCGCACAGTCACGGCCAGGGTCATGAAACCACCTTCGCGCAGGTGGTGGCCGCACGGCTGGGGATTCCCGTCGAAAACGTGGACGTGGTGCATGGCGATACGGGCCGCGTGCCCTTTGGCATGGGCACCTATGGTTCGCGTTCGATCTCCGTGGGCGGTGCGGCGATCATGAAGGCGCTCGACAAAATCGAGATCAAGGCGAAGAAGATCGCGGCGCATCTGATGGAAACCAGCGATGCGGACGTGGAGTTCGTCAACGGTGAATTCATCGTGAAGGGCACCGACAAGAAAATTCCCTTCGCGCAGATCGCGCTCACCGCCTATGTGCCGCACAACTATCCGCTCGACAAACTGGAGCCGGGGCTGGAAGAAACCGCATTCTACGATCCCACCAACTTCACCTTCCCCGGCGGCACCTACATCTGCGAAGTGGAGATCGACCGGCAGACGGGCGAAGTACGCATCGACCGCTTCACCGCCGTGGATGACTTCGGCACGCTGATCAATCCGCTGATCGTCGAAGGACAAGTGCTGGGCGGTCTGGTGCAGGGCTTGGGGCAGGCGCTGATGGAAAACTGCGTGTACGACGATCAGACCGGCCAATTGCTCACCGGCAGTTTCATGGACTACGCGATGCCGCGCGCTGCGGATTTCCCGATGTTCACGCTCGACACGGTCTGCACGCCCTGCACGCATAACCCGCTGGGCACCAAGGGTTGCGGCGAGGCCGGCGCAATTGGTTCGCCGCCCGCGCTGATCAACGCGGTGCTCGATGCGCTCGGGCCGCTGGGCGTCAAGGACTTCGACATGCCTGCTTCGCCCCACCGCGTGTGGGAAGCGATGCAGAGGCAATCCTGAGAATTTGCGGGGGTCATGACTATGTACGCCTTCACTTATCAACGTCCGGCTACGCTGGCCGATGCGGTCAAACTCGTTGCTTCCGGCGCAAGACCGCTGGCCGGTGGTCAAACGCTGCTGGCTTCGATGAAACTGCGGCTTTCTGCGCCGGAACAATTGGCTGATCTGAGCGGTGTTGCGGAGCTTTCGGGTATTCGCAAATCGGGCAACACGCTGACCATTGGCGCGATGTCGCGGCATCGTGAAGTGGCCGGCAACGCCGATGTGAAAGCCGCGTTTCCCGCGCTGGCGTGGCTTGCCGATCACATCGGTGATCGGCAGGTGCGCGCAATGGGCACCATCGGCGGTTCGGTGGCGAACAATGATCCGGCGGCCTGTTATCCCAGCGCGGTGCTCGCCAGCGGCGCGACGATCATCACCACGCAGCGGGAGATTGCGGCGGATGATTTCTTTCAGGGGCTGTTCGCCACCGCGTTGAATGAAGGCGAATTGATCACGGCGATTTCGTTCCCGATTCCCAAGCGTGCGGCTTACGAGAAGCTGCGTCAGAAGGCGTCGAACTTTCCGCTGGTCGGTGTGTTCGTTGCGCAGTTCGATGAGGGCGTGCGCGTGGCGGTGACGGGCGCGGGCAATGGCGTGTTTCGTCATGCGGGGCTTGAGCAGGCATTGAGCCAACACTTCACGCCGGAGTCGGCGGCATCGGTGAAGATTCACGCTGATGATTTGAACAGCGACCTGCATGCTTCGGTGGCCTATCGCGCGAACCTGATCGGCGTGTTGACGCAGCGGGCTGTTGCCAAGGCATTGGGCTGATACTTGCCGTTTTCTTCCATCGATGCGGTGACGCAGCGCCTGCAGGCGGCCGGTTACTACGCCGACCGGCGGCTTGCCACGGCGGTGTTTCTTGCGCTCACGCTACAGCGCCCGCTGTTGCTGGAAGGTGAGCCGGGCGTTGGCAAAACGGAGCTTGCCAAGGCGCTGTCGATGGCGCTGCAACGGCCCTTGCTGCGTCTGCAATGCTACGACGGTATGGAGCAGCGCGAAGCCTTGTATGAATGGAACTACGCGGCGCAACTGCTGCATCTGCGCGCCGCTGAAGCGCAGGGCATTGCCGCCGACGTGGAGAGCGAGGTTTATCAGCCGCGCTATCTGATTCGTCGCGCGTTGTTGCAAGCGTTGGAAACGCCGCCGCCCGGCGCGGTGTTGCTGATCGACGAAGTGGATCGCGCGGATGAGCCTTTCGAAGCCTTCCTGCTCGAATATCTCGGCGAGTATCAGGTCAGCATCCCTGAACTGGGCACGGTTCGCGCGCTGTCGCCGCCGGTGACGATTCTCACCAGCAATCGCACGCGCGAGTTGAACGATGCGGTCAAGCGCCGCTGTCTGTATCACTGGCTTGATTATCCCGAGCGCGAACGTGAGCTGGCCATCGTGCGCGCGCAGGCGCCGCAGGTTGGGGCGGTGTTGTCGGAGCAGATCGCGCGTTTTATCGAGCGCCTGCGCAGCGCGCCGTTTGCCAGCGCGTTTCAGCGCGGTCCGGGCATTGCTGAAAGTGTGGAGTGGGCCAGGGCATTGGCGGCGCTCGACACCATCGAGCTTGATCCGGAGATCGTCGTCGATACGGCGGGCATCCTGTTCAAGCAGCGCGATGATGTGGCGGCGTTGACTCGGGAATTGGCCACAGAATTGTTGCAGTCGCCGGAGCAGGCAGCGTCTTGAATGTGGCGAGGTCGTGCCATCAGCAAGGTCATGCCGTGAGCAAGGCGGCGTTGTGAGCGGCATCGTTCACCAGCTTGGCGATGCGCGCCGGGGCAAGCTGCCGGGCAATATGCTGGGTTTCGGTCGCGCGCTGCGTCGCGCTGGTGTGCGCATCGATTCCACACGCATCGCGCTGGCCGCCGAAGCCGCAACGCGGGTCGGCATCCAAAGCCGGTTCGATCTGGCGGCGGCAATGGAGGCGGTGATGGTCAGCCGCGAACAGGATCGTCTGGTATTCCGCGAACTGTTCGATGCGTGGTTCCGCGATCCGGAGTTGGCGAGCAAGTTGCTGGCGCAGATGCTGCCCAGCGCCGAAGGAAAAGCCGAGCCGCCCAAACGTCGCCCGCGTGTGCGCGAAGCATTGGCCGCGCTACGCGAAGACATGCAGGCCGCGCGCAACGAACGCGAGGTGAATTTCGACGCCGCGATGACCGCCAGCGATCGCGCCCGTTTGCGTCACGCCGATTTCAACGCATTGGGCGCAGCCGAATATCGCCTCGTCGAAAAGCTGGCGCGCGATATCCCGTTGCCATTGCCCGCATTCCCCGCGCGAAGACTGCGCGTCGCCGGTGATGCGAGTGCGCGCTCGCGCATCCACTGGCCCGGTGTGCTGCGCGAAGCCTCGCGCACCGGCGGTGAAATTTTCCGTCTGCCACGGTGGAGTCGGCGCGAGCAGCCGTTGCCGCTGCTGGTGTTGGTGGATGTATCAGGTTCGATGGAACGCTACGTGCGCTTGCTGCTGGCGTTTCTGCACGCCGCAACGCGCCGCGCGGGGCGTCGCGATGTGTTCGCCTTCGGCACTCATCTAACGGACCTCACGCCCGCCTTTCGTCTGGCCGACACCGATGCGATGCTCGCCGCCGCCAACACCGCTATCGATGACTACGCAGGCGGCACGCGGCTGGGCGAATCACTGGCCGAACTGCGCTGCCATCACGCGCGAAGATTGATCGGCCGTCGCACGCTGGTGCTGGTGATCAGCGATGGTCTCGACACCGGCGATCCGGCGGCGCTCGATCACGAACTGCAATGGCTTCATCGTCATTGCCGGCGTTTGCTGTGGCTGAATCCGCTGCTGCGCTATGAAGGCTATGCGCCGCTGGCGCGCGGTGCGGCCACGCTGCATCGCCATGCCGACGCGATGCTCGCGGTCCACAATCTCAACGCATTGGAACACCTGGCGGCAAGTCTTGCCGCGCTGATGCAACGGCAGGTTACGAGGAATATTCACGATGGAAATGCTCGGCATCCGCAAGCTTGAAATCACGCAGCAGCAGGCATGGGATGCGCTGAACGATCCGCAAGTGCTGAAGGCGTGCATCCCCGGCTGCGACAAGTTCGAGCCGATCGGCGAGAATCAATACAGCGTTGGCCTTGCGTTCAAGGTAGGCCCGGTGTCGGCGAAGTTCAGCGGCAAGGTCACGTTGTCCGACGTGCAGGCCCCGCTGCGCTACACGCTCACATTCGAAGGGCAGGGCGGCGTGGCCGGGTTTGCCAAGGGTTTGTCGAATGTCGAACTCAAGCCTGCGGCCGATGGAGCCGAAGGCTGTGAAATCCACTACTCAGTGCAGGCGCAGGTGGGCGGCAAGATCGCGCAGATCGGGCAGCGCTTGATCGACGGTGCGGCCAAGTCCACCGCCGATGATTTCTTCAAGCGCTTCGAGGCGCAGATGCAGCGCCGCTGACGTTACTTGGCCGCCTCCGGTTGCGGGAACCACGCGGTGATGCGCTGGTCCAGCGTGTATGCCATGGCCAGATTCGGATACTGAGCCAGCACGCGCTGACGCATTTCGGCCGGCGTCTTCGACTGCGCGACGTTGGCCTCCCAATCGGCGATGTATTTTTTCATGAAGTCGATGGAAGCCACATTGCGCGTGGCGCCCGGTCCTTCGTGACCGGGAACGACGACCTGCGGTTTCAGCGCCAGAATCTGATCGATGGTTTTCAGCCAATCGGCTCGCGCCTGATCTTTCGGAACGCCGAAGTAGACGTGATCGAACACGATGTCGCCGGTGACCACCGCGTTCAGCGGCGGGATGTGTACGAAGCTGTTACCCGGTCCGTCGGCGCCGACCACCGGGCCGATGATCGGGAAGCGATGCCCTTCCAGCGTCAGCACAGGCTCGGTCAGTGCCTCGGGCACCACCGGCTCTGGCCCCGGAATGTTGTTGCCGTAGGTGGGGAACCAGAATTTCTGGCGGTTCGGCCAGCCGGTGGTGACGGCGGTGGCGGTCTGGGGCAGCGCCACTATGCGCGCCTGTGGGAAGGCTTGTTTCAGCACCGCAAGCCCGAACAGGTGATCCGGGTGAGAGTGGGTGACGTAGATCGTGGTGAGTTGCTTGCCGGATTCGAGAATTTCCGCCGCGAGGCGATGCGCGGAACTCAGGGAGAATTGCGGGTCGATCAGCAGCATCTCCTTTTCGCCGGAGATCAGCGTTGAGTTGACGTCGTAGCTGCCTTCGCCTGGACCCGTGAAAACCTTCAGTTGCAGCCCCGGTGAACCGGCTGCCTGCGCCAG
>JAITMN010000340.1 GCA_031277355.1 Nevskiaceae bacterium
GTATCGCGCAGTAACTCCATCGCTTGCAGATGCGTGTCGGCCAGCGGCGTGACGCCGCCCAGCAGATCGATCATCAACAGCCAGCCGCCGGGCTTTGCAACGCGGCGCATCTGCGCCAACGCGGCGGGCACATCGGGCCAGTGATGCGCGCTGTAGCGGCTGGATACCAGACAGAACGTTGCATCCGGGAAAGGCAGCGCATCGGCGTGTGCCTGACAGGTTTGGATGTTGGCCAGACCTCTTTGCGCTGCGCTTGCGTTCACCGTGGCGAGCATGGACGGCGCAGGGTCTGCGGCGATGAGTTTTGCCACATGCGGGGCCAGCGCAAAGGACAGATGCCCCGCGCCGCAGCCAACGTCCAGCGCAATGGCTTTCGTTGCTGGCAGCCTCTGCGCCACCCGTTCTTGGGCATGAGCCAGATCGGGCCCCGCCGCATGCACCGCGCTGGTCAAGTACGCCTGCGCCTGCGGGTCGAACTGTTGCAGAACCTGTTGATCGTGGGCAGTCATTGCGCCTCCTGTTGGCCGTGGAAGAAAACGGCCTTGAGCGTGGCGCAATGATTATCCTGTTACCAGACAAGTCTTTATAATACTATAAAATGCAACAATCCCCCTCTGCCAATCCACTCGGTCAATACCTGCGCGCTCGGCGCGAGCAGTCACGTCCGGCCGACTTCGGGCTATCGCCCGGACCGCGCCGCCGCACGCCGGGCTTGCGCCGCGAAGAGGCTGCGCAGTTGTGCGGCATCAGCCTCACCTGGCTCACCTGGCTCGAACAGGGGCGCAGTAATGCCGTGTCTGCGCCAACGCTGGCCGCCATTGCCCGCGGGCTGAAACTCTCGCGCGCCGAGCGTCAATATCTGTTCCAGTTGGCAGCACGTTCCGATCCCACGCCACAGACTCAGGCGGCCACGACGCCGGTTCAGTTGCAATCACTGGTGAACGCAGTGCGCAGTTGCGCCTATGTGATCGACCGCCATTGGGACGCCGTCGTATGGAATCGCGCGGCGGCGTCACTGTTCTCGCCCTGGCTCGGCGGCGCGGAGCGCAATCTGTTGCGCTTCGTGTTTCTCGACCGCTCCGCAAAGCGTTTCATCGTGAATTGGAGCGAGCGCGCACGCCGGCTCGTTGCCGAGTTCCGCGCCGATACCGCAGGCTGGCAAGACGACCCCGTGCGCAAGGCGCTGGTGGCGGAGTTGATCGAGGGCAGCGCCGACTTCGCCGCCGCGTGGCAGTCTCAAGCCGTGCGCGGGCGCGACGGCGGCAAGCGGTCATTCATGCATCCGCGTCGCGGCCGCTGCGAGTACGAACAATACACGCTGCGTCTGGCGCAGCAGCCCGATCTGAAGCTGATCGTGCTTGCGGAGTAAAACCGCGCCGCGCGCCGTAGTATGTTGCGATTCACAAAATAAAAGGGGAGTCGCGCCATGTCCGATGATGCAATCCGATGGAATCGCCGCAACATGCTTGGCGCGCTGGCTGCCGCCGGCGTTGCGGGTCTGGGCGCAGCCAAGGCCAACGCTGCCGCCGCCGCCGCGCCGCGAACCGACATCAAGATCACGCGCGTGCGCATCTTCAACCCACCGGCCTTCAAGACATTGGCCGGACCGATGGGCTTGGCTGAAACCGTCGTCGCGGTGGATACCGACGCGGGCATCACCGGCTATGGTCAGGGCGGCACGCCCGATCTGCTGCGATACGCGGCGAGTTTGTTGATCGGCGAAGACCCGGCTCGCATCGAGCATCACTGGCAGCGCATGTATCGCAGTTCCATCTATCCGGCGGGGCGCGAACGTCTGCATGCGATTGGCGCACTGGACTGCGCGCTCTGGGACATTCGCGGCAAGCTGCTCGGTCAGCCGCTGTACCAGCTGCTCGGTGGACGCACCCGCGATCACGTCGAGTGCTATCGATCATTCGGCGGCCTCAGCGTTGATCGGGCGCGCGAAATCGGCAGCCAGACGATGGCCGAAGGATATCGCGCGGTTCGCTTTCACACCGTCACGGGCCTGGGCACGGTCTTCGATGGCCGCCGCGCCATCGGCGAGATGATGCGGGTCTGCGAGCAGTTGCGCGCCGGCGTGGGGCCCACCGGCGAGTTCATCATCGATGCGCACACGCGCTTCAGTCTCGCCGATGCGGTGCAACTGTGTCTGCGGGTCGCGCCGCTGTCGCCGCTGTGCGTCGAAGACCCGCTGCGCATCATGGACGATGTAACGGGCTTTGGCGTGCTGCGTCAGCAAGTGGCCGTGCCGCTTGCGGCGGGCGAGCAGTTCGGCGATCTGCGCGACGCCAATCTGCAATTGGTCGAACAGCAGTTGATCGATTTTCTGCGCACGACGATTCCCAACGCCGGCGGCGTCACCGCGTTTGGCAAACTCGCCGCGCTGTGCGAAGCGCATGGCGTGGCGATGGTGCCGCATTTCACCGCGCCAATCGCCACCGCTGCGGTGATCCATGCGCTGTTCGCCTTCCCCGGCCAGGCGATGAACGAAGTGCTCAGACCGCAGATTCCGCCGTATCTGCGTGAGGCGTACCTACTCAGAGAGGGCAAGATGTTTCGCAGCGAGTTGCCGGGGCTGGGTGTCGTCGTGGACGAAAGCCAGCTCAATGCGGTGGCAACGATCAGCGAAGCGCGGCCTGCGGAGTTGTATCAGGGCGATGAGGTCAAGCGCCCGGATGGCTCGCACCTGTATCTGTAACGACACCCTGTAACGACACCTCGCTATCGCCGCGCATAGGCAGGCGGCGGTGAACAAACAGGCGCAGCGGCCATCATTGCGTCGGCGGCGACCATTTCACATCGAGGACGGCCTCTGCGCCGAGCATGCGCTGAAGGTGCTCGGCGACCACGCCCATCAAACGCGGTGGCACCTCGCCGGCCGGATTCTCCAACAGGATGTGGATGCGATCCGGCGTTGCATGCAGCGTCACCTTGGCGTCCGTCAGGTGGATCACGCCCAGGCTGTCGTCGAACTGAACCTGAAATTTATGGCTCCAGTGCCTGCACAGACGCCGGATTGCGCGAGAGGCTTCGGTGGTCGCCGCCTCACCGTTGATGGTCGACATGGTGTTCGTTCCTATTGTTGCTTCAACGCAACGCAATTTGTTGCGCTGCTAAAAATATGGGATTATCAGTGTCTCGCTAACAAACACTCGGTTTCATTGAGGGAGGCTTATGGCTAAGCGGCTTTCGCATCGTGTGGCAGTGGCAGTTGCGCAGATCATTGCGCTGGGCAGTTCGGCGGCAGTTTACGCTCAAGCAGCGCTTGAGGAGATCGTCGTTACCGCAGAGCGGCGCGAAACGCAGCTCCAGGACACCCCCATTTCGCTGGTCGCAATGTCTGACGAAACCCTTCAGGCCAAGGGCGTCAACGACATGATCGACCTGGCCGATTTCACGCCAAACCTCAGCATCAAGGCCGGCCGCACGGGCGGCAACAACGCGCCGGTGTTCTCGATTCGCGGCATCGGCGGCGGCGGCGGCGCAACCGGCGAGCGCGGCGTCGCGCTGTATATCGACGGCATCTATGTGCCGCGCACCAGCGGTTCGATTTTCCGCGTGTTCGATATCGAACGCGCCGAAGTGCTGCGCGGTCCGCAGGGCACGCTGTTTGGTCGCAACAGCGAAGGCGGCGCGATCCGTCTGTTCACGAAGCAGCCCTCGCAGGAATTTGAAGCCTACGTTCGCGCCACGGTGGGCAACTTCAGCCACAAGGACATCAGCGGTTCGGTGAACATTCCGCTCACCGACAAACTGGCGATACGCGCGCAGGCGGCTTACCTTGATCAAGATGGCTTCGTGAAGCGCGGCACGCAGAATCTCGGCGGCGATACGACGAAGCTGGGTCGCTTGCAGATCGCCTACGATTTCACCGACAACGTCAGGCTCACGCTGGGCGGTTTCTACAGCGATTCGCATGGCACGGGCTCCCCGCAAGACATCATCAGCTTCGACCTGCGGCCCGACCTGAACTACGAGGGCAACAATGCCGACTGGCTGCGCGATGCGTTCTTGCTGGCAGGTCAGCCCACGCTTGCGCTGCTCAACGATCCGCGCGTCGTGCTCGATGATTTCACGATGCCGGATTTCTGCTTCATCGACGACTTCAATCCGGATTGGGACAAGTCCTGCGAACTTCACGACGACAACAAGTACACGCAGGTCGATGCGAACTTGCAGTGGGACATCAACGACGACGTGCGCCTGACGTCCATCACCGGCTACTCGAAGCTCGATCACGATTCGCTGTCCGACAACGTGCTGCTGGGTTTCAACGTCGGCCAGGACAATGTGCAGTCGAAGTCGTTCTATCAGGAGTTCCAGTTGAACGCCGCATTGTGGGGCGGCAAGGTGGACTTGGTCACTGGCCTGAACTATTTTCATGAAGCGGCGGAGTCTTCGGGCTATGCGCTGCAACGTCGTGGCACCAGCGTGTACAGTGCCGGCGGCGGCTTCGCCAACGGCGACGTCGGGCAAGACTTCGTTCGTCGCACCAACGGCACGAACACGGATCAGACGGCCGACTCCTATGGCTGGTTCAGCAGCCTGACCTGGCATGCCACCGACAAGCTCAATCTCACGGGCGGTTTCCGGCTGGCCTACGATCAGAAGAAAATCACCGTAGAGCGCGGCCCCGACAATGTGTATCCGGCCTTCCAGGGTGATCCTCCGACGCCGCCCTTCATTCCGGTGCCGGGCACCGATTCCACGGTGGTCAGTACTTCGGAGAGCTGGGACGCCATCGATTGGCGCGGTACGATCGACTATCACTTCACCGAAGACCTGATGGGTTACGCCACGGTTTCGCGGGCTTACAAGGCCGGCGCTTTCCCGGCGTTCACCTTTATCAACTGCACCACGCCGGCTGCTCCCGGTACCGCCACTTGCCCCACTGGCGAGCAGCAGGCGGAGTTGTATTCGGCCATCCCGCCGGAGCAGGTCACGAACTACGAGGCGGGTTTCCGTGCGATGTTCTTCGAACGCCGTTTGCGCATCAATCCCACCTACTACTACATGGTGTGGACGGATCGTCAGACCTCCGTGCGCCAGCCTTGCGATATCGGCCCCAACTGCACGACCGGCTCCAACGTCTTCCTGCGCAGCACGGGTGACATCGACCTGGAAGGTCTTGAGCTTGATATGCAGTTGGCGCTCACCGATAACCTCACGGTGGACGGGGCCTTCGGCACAACAGCCGCCACCATCAAAGACGTGGTGGCCAACGGCGGCCCGAACTTGTTCCCGCCGCAGGCTTCGCCCACCTGGAACTTGGGTGCTACCTACCAACTGCGCGATACGGCGGTCGGTGAGTTCACGTTCAACTTCAACTACTCCTACACCTCTCCGCAGGAAACGTATCCGGAGTCCTCCGATCCGGCGCTGCTTTCCGATGGCTCGTATCTGATGCCGTCCTACGGCATTTCCAATGCGCGGATACAGTGGACATCCAAGGATCGCAAGAACATGGTTACGTTGTACGCGAACAACCTGTTCGACAAGACCTACGAGAACTTCGCCACGAAGTTCGGCGGTGGCTTCTGGGATGGGTTCAATTCGCTTACCGGCATCATGGAAGGTTTGCCAGGCGCTGCGGTTGCCCCCGGAGTTGGCGCTCCGCTGCGCAACATGGTCAGCGTCACGCGCTCACGGCCGCGTGAAATCGGGCTCACGTACCAGTACAATTTCTGATGATCGAATCGGCGCGCCGGCTATCGTGGCCGGCGCGCCCTGTCTTGCGGGGTAAGGATGCGCCCATGACAATTCAGTTGATGATTCCCGCGCAGCGCAAGGATTTGGGCGGCTTGCAAGTGGGCAGGGTGTTGCCTTCGGCGCAGCAGCGCATGGTGGGGCCGTTCATTTTTTTCGACCACATCGGGCCGGTGAACTTGCCGCCCAATGTGCCGCGCAGCACCGATGTGCGGCCGCATCCGCATATTGGCCTCGCGACGATTACCTATCTGTTTGCCGGCGAAATCGTTCATCGCGACAGCGTGGGCTGTCATCAGATCATCCGCCCCGGCGAGGTGAACTGGATGACGGCCGGTCGCGGCATCACTCACTCGGAGCGCTTCGACAGCATGCGCGAGCGCGGCGGGCCGTTGCACGGCATACAGGCCTGGATCGCGCTGCCGCAATCGGACGAAGAAGCCGCGCCCAGCTTCGTGCATTTCGACGCATCGCAGTTACCCTCGCGCCGCGAGCAGGGCCTGCGCATCGATGTGATCGCAGGCGCGGCCTATGGCCTGACGAGTCCCGTCGCCACACACTCACCGCTGTTCTACGTGCATCTGGAAATGGCCACCGGATGCAGCACGCCCATGAGCGAGGGTTACAGCGAGCGCGCCATCTATGTGGCGCAGGGCGCGATTGATGTCGGTGGGCAGCGCTGTGAGGCGGGGCAGATGGCGGTGGTGTCGCCCGGCGCGACGCCGATGATCACTGCGCTTGAAGCCTCCATCGTGATGTTGCTGGGTGGTGAGGCGGTGGGGCCGCGTCATATCTGGTGGAATTTCGTGTCGTCGAGCAGGCAGCGCATCGAACAGGCCAAGGCTGATTGGCAGGCCGGAAAATTTGCTTTGCCCGTGCAGGATAATCAGGAGTTCATTCCGCTGCCGGAATGAGCGGTTGCCGGAACAGGAGGTTGCATCATGATCAGGCGCAGTCATTTGGCGGTGTTGTTGCTGGCGTTGCCGTTGTGCGCAAGCGCGCAGGGCTTGGGCGGATGGCTCGACCGCCTGTTTCCAAAGAACAATCAGTCCACCACGCAATCATCGGCCACCGGCCTTGCGGCGATCAGCAGCGCCGATCAGGTTGGCGGTTTGAGGCAGGCGTTGATGCAGGGCGCAGAAATCGCCGTGAAGAATCTGGCGCAGCAGAATGGTTATCTGGACAACAGCAAGGTGCGCATCCCGCTGCCCGACAAGCTGCAAAAGGCCGATACGCTGATGCGCAAGATCGGCATGGGAAAATACGCCGATGATCTCATCGCCTCGATGAATCACGCCGCTGAAGCGGCCGTGCCCGAAGCCAGGGATTTGCTGGTGGATGCGGCAAAGCAGATGACCGTGGCCGATGCCACCACCATCCTCACCGGCGGCGAGGACGCCGCCACGCAATACTTTCGCAGCGCCACGCAAGCGGCGCTGGCCGAAAAGTTCAAACCCATCGTCAGCCGTTCGATGCAGAACGTGACGCTGGCAAAAACCTACGATCAATTTGCCGGCAA
>JAITMN010000359.1 GCA_031277355.1 Nevskiaceae bacterium
GCGCTCGACGCCGAACTGGGCCGCACCACCGACCCGGTGCGCATGTACATGCGCGAAATGGGCACCGTGGAGCTGCTCACCCGCGAGGGCGAAATCAGCATCGCCAAGCGCATCGAGGAAGGCTTGGACGCCGTGCGCAGCGCGCTGGCGCAATACCCCGCCACGGTGCAACAACTGATCAACGCCTATGAACTGGTCAAAGCCGGCCAGGGCCGTCTGATCGACGTGATCGTCGGCTTCATCGACCCGAATGCGCCGGATGTGATCGCGCAGCCGCAGAACCCCACGAAGATGGACCTCGCGGAAGACAGCGAGTCATCGGAAGAATCCGACGACGGCGACAGCGAGGAGTCCGAAGAAACCGTCGATACCGGCCCCGATCCGGAAGAAGCCGCGCAGCGCTTTGCGCAGTTGACCAAGCTGCACGCCCAGGTGCTGGCGTCGATCGTCAAGCTCGGCGCGAAGGACCCCAAGACGCTGAAGCTGCGCCAGAAAACCGCCGATCAGTTCATGGAGTTGAAGCTCTCGCCGCGCATGTTCGAGGCGCTGATCACGCAACTGCGCGCGCACATCGGCGAGATTCGCCAACTGGAAAAGGAAATCATGGTGGTGTCGGTGCGCGACGCCGGCATGCCGCGCAAGGAGTTCATCGCCAGCTTCCCGCGCAATGAAACGAACCTGAAGTGGGTTGCCAAGCATGTGAAGGCGGCGAAGAAGTGGTCCGCGCCGCTGGCGAAGTTCAAGGATGAAATCGAGCGCCGTCAGAAGAAGCTCGGCGACATGGAAGCCACGCACACGCTGTCGATCAACGACATCAAGGAGATTAACCGCGATGTGTCGATCGGCGAAGCCAAGGCGCGCCGCGCAAAGAAGGAGATGGTCGAGGCGAACCTGCGTCTGGTGATTTCGATTGCGAAGAAATACACCAATCGCGGCCTGCAATTTCTGGATTTGATCCAGGAAGGCAACATCGGCCTGATGAAGGCGGTGGACAAATTCGAATACCGCCGTGGCTACAAGTTCTCCACCTACGCAACGTGGTGGATACGTCAGGCCATCACGCGCTCGATTGCCGATCAGGCGCGCACGATCCGCATTCCGGTACACATGATCGAAACGATCAACAAGTTGAATCGCATCTCACGGCAGATGTTGCAGGAAATGGGCCGCGAGCCCACGCCGGATGAACTGGCCGTGAAGATGGAGATGCCGGAAGACAAGGTCCGCAAGGTGCTGAAGATCGCCAAGGAACCAATCTCGATGGAAACGCCGATTGGCGATGACGAGGATTCGCATCTGGGCGACTTCATCGAAGACACCTCCGTGGCCTCGCCAATCGATCAGGCGACGATGGAGTCCTTGCGCGAAACCACACATGCGGTGCTGTCGCAGTTGACGCCGCGCGAAGCCAAGGTGCTGCGCATGCGCTTTGGCATCGACATGAACACCGACCACACGCTGGAAGAAGTGGGCAAGCAGTTCGATGTCACGCGCGAGCGCATCCGTCAGATCGAAGCCAAGGCGCTGCGCAAGCTGCGTCATCCGTCGCGCTCGGAGCAGTTGCGCAGTTTTCTCGTTGAGGACTGAGCCTCTGACGAGTTGATGGATCAGTTCTCCTTTGGCAGTTCATCACCTGCCAAAGGAGGCCTGTCGGGTGCGCGTCGCAGAATGGCAAGCGCAGCGGCAGGATCGGCGCGCTCCGCGCGCGCGTGAATCTCCGCCATCGCCCGCAGCTCGCCCACTCTCTCGGCAATCAGCGATGACAGAAACTGATTCAGCGAAGTGCCGTTGCGTTCGGCCAAGAGCCTGACTTCAGCCATCACATGATCCGGCAGTCGCAGCGGGTAATTGCTCATTTCGTATCTCCATGCTTCAGTCGCGCGAGCAACTGGCCGGGCTGGATCGCGTCCACCCGGTAGAGCGCGCGGGCTGACGTGAAATCCCGTACGTTCATCGTGACGATGGCGTCGGCTCCGGCCTGAACCGCGCACTCCAACACCATCTCATCGGCTGGATCGCTCAGCGCCGGTCGCAACTTCGTTCGGATCGGCATGATCTGCCGCGCTTGGCCCAGCAGCGCATCGAGCAGCAGTTCCAATTCCGCCAGCGAAGCCCAGCTTGCCTCCCGCATCGCCGCGCGTTTCAACACCGCTTCATATTCCAGAGCCAGCGCAACGGAAACGGCATAGCGGAGCGTTCCGTCGAGCGCGTGTTCGATCACCTTGAACGATGCCCCCTTGCGCGACCACAACGCCGCAACGAGGACATTCGTGTCCAGCACATACATGACGTCATATATAACGTCATTCGTCGGCAGGACGTCAAGGTTACCGCTGCACTGCCCCCTACGTCGGCTTCGACACCATCAGCCAGAAAATCACCAGCACGCCCGCGAACGCGGGCCAGCCCAGCGCAAACCACCAACGGAAGTAGCGCCGGTACAGCGGCGGCAACGGCTGCCCTTCGCGCAGCGCCGCGCGCGCCAGATCGCGCATCCGCCACTGCAACCACACCACGGGCAGCCAGCAACAGCCCACCAGCACGAACAGCGCCAGCGAGGCGTGAATCCACAGCACGGACCAGGGATAGCCCAGGTGCCGCATCAGCACGATGCCCGTCACCGGCTGCACCACCACCGCCACGGCGGTGAACAGAAAAT
>JAITMN010000098.1 GCA_031277355.1 Nevskiaceae bacterium
CGCCCCCGCCCCCGGTTGCAGCCCCGCCGCCGCCCCCACCGCCCGCGCCCCCACCGGCTCCCGTGCGGTTGACGCTGTCGGCTGATGCCCTGTTCGACTTCGACAGCGCGCAACTGCGACCCGCAGGCCAAGAAATGCTCGCCGGCTTCGTGCGCGACCTTCGCGGCCTGCAATACGAAGTGCTGATCATCGAAGGCCACACCGACCGCATCGGCGCAGACGCCTACAACCAGGCCCTCTCCGAGCGCCGCGCCAACTCCGTGCGCGACTACCTGACCGGCAACGGCATCCCCGCCACCAACGTGCGCGCCACCGGCTACGGCGAGACTCGCCCCGTGACGACGCCCGAGCAATGCCCGCCGAGCCTTGCCCGCGATGCATTGCTGTCTTGCCTGCAACCCGACCGCCGGGTGGAAGTGGAGGTGTCCGGCACGCGCAATCCGTAAGCGAGGTATTGCCTGACATTATCGTAACTAGTTACGATAATTAAATGAGCAAAAAACCCGTTCGCGGCCGACCGCCCACCGGGTCGGCCCTGTCCGCCGCCGAGCGGATGCGTCGCTTGCGAGAACGAAAAAGAGCGGCGGGACTCAAGCCCGTGCTCACTTGGGTTGCGGCGGAACCTAAAGCGCCGCCTGCCTATTCCTCACATCGCCTGCTCGAAGCGCGCAGCTTGGCGATGCACGCACTGATCGCGCGCAAGATCGAGCGCGATCCGAAACTATTGCAGGTCGCCCGGCAGAACATCGAACGTTGGAGCGCTCAGCGCGGCGATGAACGCCCCGCGTGGCTCGACGAGTGGCGCGCTTTATTGAACCGACCGTGGCAAACCATCGCCGCCCTCATCACCGACCCCAGTGAAAACGCCGCGCGGCTGCGGCAATCCTCGCCCTTTGCCGGATTTCTTGCTCCCCAAGAGCGTAGGCGAATCCATGAAGCGTTCCGAGCTTGAACACATCATCCGGGCGGCCGGAGCGATCGCCAATGTCTCGGAGATCGTCGTCATCGGCAGTCAATCGATACTGGGTCAGTTCCCCGCCGCGCCGGCATCGCTGCTGGTTTCCGCAGAAGCCGATGTGTTCCCGCTGAGCGATCCGCAATTGTCGGACTTCATCGACGGCAGCATCGGCGAGGGTTCGCCATTCCATCAACTGTACGGCTACTACGCTCAAGGCGTGGACGAGACGACCGCCACGCTGCCCGCCGGATGGCGCGACCGCCTGATCCCCATAAGAAATCCCAACACGCGCGGCGTCACCGGCTTGTGTCTGGAAGTGCATGATTTGGCGATCTCGAAGTACGTTGCAGGCAGAGAGAAAGACCGCGAATTCACCAAGGCGCTGGCGCAACATCGCATGACTTCGCGCACCACGCTGCGCGCACGCGAGCGCGTCACCGATCTGCCCACCGAACTGCGCAAAGTGGTGCGTACTCGCATCGAGCGAGACTTCGCCAAAGCGGCAACGTAGCCTTCGCCAGCCGTTGCCGCCCCTGCCTACCGATTCAACAAATTCGCCGGCGAATACTGATCCGTCAGCACGCGCGCCTTCACATCCCAATCCGGCGTTCTGGAAAACAGCGACACCAGTGATTCGGAGTCCACGCCGAAACTGCGCAGCGGCACGGCATATTCCAGTGCCTTCTGCCGGAGCGTTGCATCATCCGGCAGTCCCGCAGGACGCGCCACGATCACGCGATTCTCGCGCTTGAGATTGAAAATCTTGTCGTACACCGACGCATAGGTGGCCGATTCAGCGTCATACAACCGGCTCGACGAAAACGTGTTCGCCACCAGCACGCCTTCGGGCGCGAGCAGCGACTTCACTTCGGTGAGAAACTCCTTCGTCAGCAAATGCTCGGGGATGTATTCATGGTCGAACGCATCGAGCATCACGAGGTCATATTTCTTGCCCTCGCGCCCGGCGCGCTTCACATACACGCGGCCATCCACTTCATGCACCGTCATCTTCGGGCCTTCCTTGAAGCCGAAGTATTTTTTCGCTACGCGCGCCACGGCTGGGTCGATTTCCACCACGTCGATCTGCGCGTCGGGCAGCACTTCGGCCAGCGCCATCGGCAGCGTGCCGCCGCCCAGACCCACGATCAGAATTCGCTTGGGCGGCGCCCCGGTGAACAGCGCACCGGCCATCATCATCCGCGCATAGTTCAACGCGAAGCGATGCGGGTCTTTCAGAATGATGCACGACTGCCGACCGATGCGGCACTCGCGCGTGAAGCACATGCAGCGTTCGCCGTCCTGTTCATACACCAGCACTTCGCGATACAGCGATTTTTCGATGTGAATCGTGTTCATCGCCTGCGCGTGCGCCGGCGTGGGCAGTGCAGCGCCGATCATCAACAGCGGCAACGTGAACAGCAGGCAGCGCAGAGTTTTGTTCCAGTTCATTATCGGTTTCCTTGGGCGCGAGTGATCGCGGCCAGTATGGCAAGCAGCAGCGACAGACCAATCATCGCCAGGATGATCACGTTCAATTCAAACCACAGCACGAAGAAGAACGAGGTCAGTATCGTGCCAGCGGCGCTGCCGAAGGTCGATACGAAATACAACTGACCGGCGCGGCGGCCGGAAGTTTGCTCGCTCTCCACCAAAAGCCGCACGCAGTAGGGCGAGACCATGCCGGAGAAGAACGTCGGCACGAGAAACAGCAGCAGCGCGGCGCACAACGAGCCAAAGCGCGGGTCGGGAATCGCGATGGCCAGATTCTCCAGCGGCAGGCCCGACAGCGGAATCACCGGCAGCGCAGTCAGCGCGGCCAGCGCCAGCAGCAGCCCCAGCTTCAGCAGGCCCGGATTGCGCTGCGAGAACCAGCCACCGGCCAGATACCCCAACGACAGCGCGAACATGAACACCGCGATCAGCGCGCCCCACACATAGATGCTGCTGCCGAAGTTCGGCGCCAGCAGCCGCCCGCCCAGCAACTCGATGCCCATGACGAAGAAGCCGGACCAGAAGGCGATGGTGTACACGGTGACCATGCCGGCGCGCGTCAGCAGCGATTGACTCATGGCTGCAACCTCGTCACGGCCCACTCTGCGTTGGCGGCCGCCCGCGTCCACCGCGCCCGGTCATGCAAGCGCGCGTGACCTTCCACCCACAATTCCACCGCATCAGCCCACAGTTCCATGATTCCCCAATGTGCCGGTCGGGGCACTTCGCCGTCATCGCCATAGCGGTCGCGCACTTCATCGAGCTGCGCCCGCAGCGCCGCACGCGAGGCAATCGGCTCACTCTGCCGGCTTGCGTGCGCGCCCAACTGACTGCCACGGGCGCGGCTGGCGAAGTAGCGGTCGCTGTCGGCTGCGTCGGCCTGCCGCACCGCGCCTTCGATGCGCGCCTGACGATGCAGATGATCCCAATGAAACACCAGCGCCGCACGCGGATTGGCCGCCATTTCCCGCCCCTTGCGCGAAAGATAATTCGTGACGAAACGCACGACGCCCGGCACGGGCGAGATGTCCTTGCACAGCACCACGCGCGCCGAAGGCCGCCCCTGATCGTCGCAGGTCGCCAGCACCATCGCATTGGGATTGGGCGTCTCGCCCCGCGCCTGCGCTTCGGCCAGCCACGCGGCGACCAGCGACAGCGGTTCAGCGGGCAGAGGTTCCGGCAGCGT
Source organism: Nevskiaceae bacterium (assembly GCA_031277355.1). GTDB lineage: Bacteria > Pseudomonadota > Gammaproteobacteria > Steroidobacterales > Steroidobacteraceae > ZC4RG30. The sequence goes on from JAITMN010000098.1 coordinate 3,636, forward strand.
GTGGCGAGGGGTCATGGGGCGCAAGTGTAGCCTCAAGAGCCGCGTTTTCGCGCCAGTCACCGGCGATGAATCGCCAGATCACGCGGCCTGCCCCTGAATGTGGCGCTTGCCATGCGCGCCCCTCGCCGCTACAACGGCTGCCCGCCTACACGATTGCATGTGAAAACCAGAGGACCCGATGACGCTCGATGAACTGCGCCGCGAGCTGGACCAGCTCGACGGCGAACTGCTGGGCCTGATCGCCAAACGCCAATCCATTTCCCGGCAGGTGGCCGAAGCCAAGCGCGCCACGGGCTACCCCACGCGCGACTACGAGCGCGAGCGCGAGGTGATTCTGGGCGTGCGCAAGCGCGGCGAGCAATTGGGCGTGCCCGGCGATCTGGCCGAAAAGGTCATGCGCCTGCTGATCCGCTCCTCGCTGACCACTCAGGAGCAGGCCAGCGTCGTCTCGCAGGGCGCGGGCGGCGGTCGCCGCGCGCTGGTGATCGGCGGCAATGGCAAAATGGGCGGCTGGTTCGCGCGCTTTCTGCTCTCGCAGGGCTTCGACGTGCTGGTGGCCGACCCCAACGGCGCGGCCGACGGCATACCCGAAGTGCCCGACTGGCGCACGCTGCCCGACCTCGACGCCTTCGCCTTCATCGTCGTGGCCACGCCGCTGGGCATCAGCCGCGCCATCCTCAGCGAACTGGCGCTGCGCAAGCCCGCAGGCGTCGTGTTCGACCTGGGTTCGCTCAAATCCCCGCTGCGCGGCGGTCTCAATGCGCTGAAAGCCGCAGGCGTCAAAGTCACCTCGCTGCATCCGATGTTCGGTCCCAACACCGAACTGCTCTCCGGCCGGCATGTGATTTTCATCGACATGGGCAATGCCGAAGCCTTGGCCGCTGCGCGCGGCCTGTTCGCCCCGACAATGGCCGAACAGGCGGTGATGAGCCTGGAAGAACACGACCGCCTGATCGCCTATGTGCTGGGCCTGTCGCATGCGCTGAACATCGCCTTTTTCACCGCGCTCGCGGAAAGCGGCGAGGCCGCGCCGCGTTTGGCGCAACTGTCGAGCACCACCTTCGATTCGCAGCTCGACGTGGCCAGCGCCGTGGCCGAAGAAAGCCCCGAGCTGTACTACGAAATCCAGGCGCTGAACGACTACGGCGCCGAATCCTTGCAGGCGCTCAGCAGTGCGGTGCAACGGCTGCAAACGGCGGTGCTGACCCGCGATTTCGACACCTTCCGCCTGCTGATGCAGCAGGGCCTGGACTACCTGCAAGGCCGCCGCGAGGTCACCGCGCGGCGGGCCTGATTGCAGCAACAACTTGAGCCGCCGCCGCCTGACGGGTTAAAAGATTGAAATGAATGATGTGATCGACCGCGACGGCTTTCGCGCCAATGTCGGCATCGTGCTCATGGGCGGCGATGGCCGGCTGTTTCTGGGCCGTCGCAGCGGCGGGCGCGGCTGGCAGTTCCCGCAGGGTGGCATGCGCGAGGGCGAATCGGCCGAAGAATCGCTGTTCCGCGAACTGCACGAGGAAGTGGGCCTTACGCCGCAAGACGTCAAAGTGCTGGGTCAAACCGACCGCTGGCTGCGCTACCGCCTGCCCGTGCGCTTCGTGCGCCGCGAGCAGCATCCGGTGTGCGTGGGTCAGAAGCAGCGCTGGTTCCTGCTCAGCCTCGCCAACGGCGAAGACACGATCCGTTTCGACACCACGGACGAGCCCGAATTCGACCGCTGGCGCTGGGTGGACTACTGGCAGCCGGTGAAGGAAGTGATCTACTTCAAGCGCCCCGTGTACGTGAAGGCGCTGCACGAACTGGGCGCGCTGGCCCGGCCCGACGGCCTGCCGCCGTATCCGGGCTGGTGGTCGCGCCGCACGCAGCGGCGGTCCATTTCCTCCTCCTCTGCCGCCAAGCGCAACGGCTGAGTTGTGCCACCTTCCCCGCGCCTGATCGTCCGAACCCACGCGCCGATTCGGCGCTGGTTCGTGATCGGCGTGGTGGTGGCGGCAACGCTCGTGGCGCTGTACGCCGCGTTTGACTGGGGCCGTCGCCGCGCCGGTTTCGACAGCAGCAAGGCGCGTGAGGTGGCTGCGCAAGTCGGCGATCTGGAGGACCAGATTCGCGCCCTGCGTCTGGAGCTTGCGACGCAGGAAACGCAGCGCGCGGGTCAGGCCACCGAGCGGGCCGAACTCGCGAAGACCATCGGCGAGCTTCAAGCTGAAGTGGCTCGTCAGGCGCAGGATTTGACCTTCTACCGGGGCGTCGTCGGCGAAAACCTGCAAGCTGAAGTGGCCAAAATCCAGCAGTTTCGCGTCACGGCGGGGACCGAACCCGGCCTGTTTCACCTGCGTCTGGTGCTGGGCCGCACGGTCAGCGCCGGCGATCCGGTTTCCGGCACGGCGCAGATGAACTTCGAGGGCGTCAACGGCACAAAGCCTGTGACGCTGGGCCTCGCGGCGGTGTCGGGCGTGCCCGACGGCACGCTGAAATTCGACTACCGCTATGTCGAAACGCTGGAGCAGGATATCCGCCTGCCCGACGGCTTCACGCCGCTGCGCACGACGATCGAGTTACAGCCGGCCCGCAAGGGCGCCTCGAAGGTTCGCCAAACCTTCCTGTGGACCGTGGAGACGCTCTAGGAGGCTCATGTTCAAGCGCCGAAATCCCAGAAATCTGCCCATTGAAACGCTGGTCAGCGCGCGAACCCACGTCGAGGGCGACGTGACCTTCGCCGGCGGCCTGCAAATCGAGGGCCGGGTCACCGGCAATGTGCTGGCGCAGCAGGGCGAACCCTCGCGGCTGGTGCTGGGCGGCCAGGCGCTGGTGGAGGGGTCGGTGGTGGCCGATGTGGTGGAGGTTCACGGCACGGTGCGCGGCGGTATCCTTGCGCCGGTGCGCGTGGTGCTGTCGGCCACCGCGCATGTGGAGGGCGGTCTGCAATACGGCAGCATTGAAATGGCGGCCGGCGCCCTGATAGACGGTAGACTGGTGAAGTTGGAAAATGCAGGAACCTGAATGATGTCCGACACGGCCGACAACATTGTGTTCACCGACGCCGCCGCAACGAAGGTCGGCGATCTGATCCGCGAGGAGGGCAACCCCGCGTTGATGCTGCGCGTCTACGTGCAGGGCGGTGGCTGCTCGGGTCTGCAATACGGTTTCGAGTTCGACGAGTCCATGCAAGACGGCGACACCCTGGTCGAAAAACTCGGCGTGAAGCTGCTGGTCGATCCGATGAGCTTTCAGTACTTGTCCGGCGCGGAAATCGACTTTCGCGAAGGGCTTGAAGGCGCGCAGTTCGTGATCCGCAATCCGAACGCGACGACCACCTGCGGTTGCGGTTCGTCCTTCGCTGCCTGAGACCACCCCGTTGAGCCCCGACACGCCGCGCGTCCCGGATGTGCTGGCTGCGGTCGATCTGGGCTCCAACAGTTTTCATCTCGTCGTGGCCCGTCACAACAGCGGGCAATTGGTTGTGATCGACCGCATGCGCGAGATGGTGCAATTGGCCGCAGGCGTCGGCGAGGATGGCCGCCTCGATCGCGACGTGGCCGCTCGCGCGCTGGCCTGTCTTGCGCGCTTTGGGCAGCGCCTGTCGGATGTTCACGCCGATGGCGTGCGCGCCGTGGGCACCAGCGCGCTGCGCGTGGCGCGTCGCACGCAGTCTTTCCTTGAGCGTGCGCGCGAAGCGCTGGGTCATCCCATTGAAATCGTGTCGGGGCGCGAAGAGGCGCGATTGATCTACTCCGGCGTTGCGCACACGCTGCCCGATGAACCGGGCCGACGCTTTCTCGTGGATGTCGGCGGCGGCAGCACGGAATTGATCATCGGGCAAAAACTGGAACCCCTGCAGTTGGAGAGCGCGAAGCTGGGCTGCGTCAGCATGAGCGCCCGCCACTTCGGTGATGGCAAGCTCACGGCCCGGCGTTTTCAGCGCGCCCGGCTCGCGGCGCGGCAGGAGTTGGAATACATCCAGCAGTCGTATCGCCAATTGGGTTGGGAGAGTGCGGTCGGCAGTTCCGGCACCGTGCGCGCCGTGTTCGAAGCGCAGCGCGAGCTTGATCCGCACGCCACCGCGATCACGCCGCAGGGCATCGAAGCGGTGATTCAGGCGCTGATCCATGCCGGCCACATCAATGCAATCCATCTGGATTCGCTGACCACCGAGCGCCGCACCGTATTCCCCGGCGGCATCGCGATTCTGGCCGAAGTGATCGAGCAATTGGGCGTGGAGCAGATGCGCGTGGCCGATGGCGCGCTGCGCGATGGCCTGCTCTACGACATGCTGGGCCGCTACATGCACGAAGATGCGCGCGAGCGCACCGTGCGTTCGATGCAGCAGCGCTATCAGGTGGATGCGGCGCAGGCATCGCGCGTCGAAAACACCGCAGTGGCTTTTCTTGCGATGGTGCGCGATGCGTGGTCGCTGCACGACCCGCTGGCCGAATTGCTGTTGCGCTGGGCATCGCGGCTGCACGAGATCGGCCTTGATGTGGCGCACAGCGGCTATCACCGCCACGGCGCGTACCTGCTGGAAAACGCCGACATGCCGGGGTTCACGCGCGAGGAACAACAGGTGCTTGCGCGCATCGTTGGCGCGCACCGGCGCAAACTTGATCTCACGCCCTTTGAAGAACTCACCCGCCCCTGGGATCATCAAGGGCTGTATCTGCTGGTGCTGTTGCGGCTGGCCGTGCTGCTTCATCGCAGCCGCAGCGTAACGCCGCTGCCGAAGATCGACCTTGCCGCGAGGCCCCGCACGTTGGAGATGCGTTTCCGGCAGCGCTCCTTCCGCGATCAGCCGCTCACTGCCGCCGATCTGAACGATGAAATCGATTTTCTGCGCGCGCAGGGCCTGCGTTTGCGCGTGTTCACGTCATGACGACGGGGCGAAGCGTTCCAGCAATGTGCTCTGCGCCGAACACGGCGCGGCGTCGTCCATCGGCGTAACGCGCGTGTAGCGATCGCCATCCAGTCGCCACGCCTCGCGCGTGTCTTGCAGATAAAGCTGTAGATTGGCGCGCAATTGCGCCGCCAACGCCGGATGGCGGATCGGCGTTGCCACCTCCACGCGGCGAAAGAAATTGCGTTCCATCCAGTCCGCGCTCGACAGATACACCTGCGCCTGATCGCCTTCGCCAAAGCACCACAGCCGCGAATGTTCGAGAAAGCGCCCGATGATCGAGCGCACGCGAATGTTCTGCGAAATCCCCGGCATGCCCGGTCGCAGCACGCAGATGCCGCGCACGATCAGGTCGATCTGCACACCGGCGCAGGAAGCCTCCTGCAAGGCTTCGATCACCTGAAGCTCGGTCAGCGCATTCATCTGCGCGATGATTCGCCCCTGGCCGCCTTGACGCGCTTTGTCTGTCTCCCCGCCAATCAAATCCAGCAGCCGCCGGTGCAGCGTGAACGGCGCCTGCAGCAGACGCCGCAATTGCGGCGTGCGCGTCAGGCTCGTCAGCTGCAAGAAGATTTCATGCACGTCGGCGCAGATCGCCTCATCGCAGGTGAAGAGACCATAGTCCGTATACGCCCGCGCGGTTCCCTGATGATAGTTGCCGGTGCCCAGATGCGCGTAGCGGCGAATGCCATCGGCCTCGCGCCGCACCACCAAAATCATCTTGGCATGCGTCTTGAAGCCCACCACGCCATACATCACATGCACGCCGGCTTCCTGCAGCCGGTTCGACAGCGCGATGTTGGCCTCCTCGTCAAAGCGTGCGCGCAACTCGATGATGGCGGTGACATCCTTGCCCGCCTGCGCCGCCGCCACCAGCGCATCCACCGGCGGTGAGTCCGAGCCGGTGCGATACAGCGTCTGCTTGATCGCCAGTACCGTGGGATCAGCCGCCGCCAGACGCAGAAAATCCATCACCGGCGTGAAACTCTGAAACGGATGATGCAGCAGCAGATCGCCCTCGCGAATCTGCGCAAAAAAATCCGTCGCGCCGCTCATGTTGGGCAGCGGGGCCGGCGTGAACGGCGCGAACTTCAACTCCGAATGACCCACCGCATCGTAGATCGCCGACAGACGGCTCAGATTCACCGGTCCCGGCACGCGGTAATGATCGCCCGGCTCCAGATCAAACTGTTGCAGCAAGAACGCGGTGATGTCGTCCGGGCAATCGGCGGAGGTTTCAAGCCGCACCGCCGCGCCATAGTGACGCTGCGCCAATTCGCCTTCCAGCGCGCGCCGCAGATCATCCACTTCTTCATCGTCCACGAACAGATCGCTGTTGCGCGTGACGCGAAACTGATAGGTGCCATGCACCACCATGCCCGGAAACAGCAGCGGAATGAACTCTGCGACAATGGCCGACAGCAGCACGAAGCCGCGCGTGCGTCCGCGCCGTGGCAGCGCCACCACTCGCGGCAACGAGCGCGGGGCCTGCACGATGGCCAGTTCACTGTCGCGCCCGAAGGCATCCTTGCCCGACAGCCGCACCACAAAATTCAGGCTCTTGTTCTGCAATCGCGGGAAGGGCCGCGCCGGATCAAGCCCCAGCGGGCTTAGCACCGGCTCCACTTCGGTACGAAAATAATCCGCAAGCCAGGCGTGTTCTTCGTCGTTCAATTCGCCGTGCGTATGCACCCACACGCCGGCCGTGCGCAGCGCCGGCAGCAGGTGTTGATGCAGGCATTCGTATTGCTGCCTCACCAGCGCCAGCGTTCGCATGCGGATGGCTTCCAACTGTTCATTCACCGGCATGCAATCAGGCCCCGTCAGGCCGCTGCCCAGTTCTTCCAGTTGCTTCAATCCGGCAACGCGAATTTCGAAGAACTCATCGAGGTTGCTCGACGAGATGCACAAAAAGCGCAGCCGTTCCAGCAGCGGCAGTGATTCATCCAGCGCCTGCGCGAGCACGCGCTGATTGAATTCCAGCAGCGACAATTCCCGGTTGATGAAAAGCTCTGCGGCGGAAGGGGCGGGCGCGTTCATGGGCGGCCCGCCATTTTCCCTTCGCGGTGTTACAGATTGATGACCAGGACGCGGCGGCGACGCCGCATCGCTGATTCGTGCGATCAGTGGTGCTGTCTCGATACCGTCCATGTTGGTGTCGAAGATCAGCCCGTCAGCGCGGCCTTCCTGGCCGTTCTAGCGGGCCGCGATCATGGCCTCCGCGTTGGCTCCCGCATTGTCGAGGCGCGCGACCAGCGACCAGGTTTGCTGTTCGAACGCCGCGCGATTGCTTTCGGAAATCGGCGCGGCCGGTTCAGCGCGGCGGATCGCAACCTGCGGGTCCAGGTTCACGCCGCGCAACAGATATTCAAAGTGCAGATGCGGGCCGGTGGCGAGGCCCGTTTTTCCCACATAGCCGATCAACTGCCCCTGATCCACGTGCATGCCGGCCTTGAGCCCTGAGGCAAAGCGCGACAGATGTCCGTAGCGCGTGACCACGCCGCCGCTGTGTTCGATTTCCACCAGATTGCCGAAGCCGCCGTTCACGCCGCGAAAGCGCACGCGCCCTGCGCCGGCTGCCTTCACCGGCGTGCCGCTCGGCGCGGCGTAGTCCACGCCCTTGTGCGCGCGAATCGTGTTCAGCACCGGATGCTTGCGCCGTGGATTGAACACCGAAGAGATGCGCGAGAATTGCACCGGCGCTTTCAGGAACGACTTGCGCAGCCCGCGTCCATCCGGCGCGTAGTAGTCGGCCTTGCCATCGGCGCCTTCAAAGCGCACCGCGCGAAAACGCTTGCCGTCGTTGATGAACTCGGCTGCAACGATGCGCCCGTCGCCCACATACTCACCCTCGCGCAGCAGCTTTTCATACACCACGCTGAACGAATCGCCCTGCCGCAGATCGAGCACGAAATCCACGTCCCAGCGGAAGATTTCGGCCAGTTGCAGAATGGTGGCATCGCGCAACCCGGCCGCAGTGCCGGCCACGAACAGCGAACTGTCGATCTGCGCGGAGGTCGTCACCAACTGCCGTTCCAGCGGCAATTCCTCGATATTCGCAACGAAGCGCGCATTGGCGTCGCGCGCCACTTTCAGCGTGCGATCAATCGAAATCTGCCGTTCCAATCCCACCAGTTCGCTGCCCCGATGCACCAGCGTGAGCAGATCGCCCGGCCGCAGCACCGTGAGCGAGCGCCGCACATCGTCGATGGCCAGCACGCTTGCCATGTCGTTCATCGACAACTGCAAGCGGCGGAAGATCAGGTCCAGCGTGTCGTTGCGCTCCACGATCACCTGCACCTGCGACAGCCCCGCGTGCGCCGCATCCAGCGCAAGGTCCACCGGCAGCCCCTCGTGCAGCACGCCCGCCATCGGCACATTCACCGCCGGCGCATTGAGCGCCACATCCGCCTGCGAACCGATCCGCGAAGCCACATGAATCCCCGCCGACACGATCAGCGCGCCGCAAAGCCACTGCGCACCGTGAAACAGCGCGCGGCGCGTGCAGAGGGCTTTCAGGGCCGAAGA
>JAITMN010000177.1 GCA_031277355.1 Nevskiaceae bacterium
TGGACCACCGATGCGGCGGCAGCCAATCGCGTGGGCGGTCAACTGGTGTGCGGCTATGTGTGGGTGAACGATCACGGCGCCACGCGCCTTGACCTGCGCGCGCCGTTCGGCGGGATGAAGTCCTCGGGCATCGGGCGCGAGCAGGGCATCGAAGGCGTGCGCGCGTTCCAGGACACGCGCTCGATTGCGCACCTTGATGCCGCTGCGCTGGCGGCGATGCATCACTGAGGCGCAACTTTTGGCAGCGTCGATGAGTCGGCGCTGACCCCAAAAAAGCCCCGCTCTGGCGGGGCTTTTTTGTTGGCTCGCACAGCGCTCAGCTAACGAGTCCGCTCAAACGAAAGATTGGGCTTCGGCTTGGAAATTTTGTGACAGGCAGGCGGAACATAAGCGGCCATTGGATTGAATTGATCAATCAGCAAGTGACGCGACTCACAATAAACGTCATCACTTGTCCAAACGCCCACAGTGCCATCTGGACTGGTCTGCACTTCGCCAACGCGACCCGACGCGCCCGTCCGCGCGGGCAATTCAAGAACCTTGGGCCTGGAGTTCAGGGGATTTTCCTTCTCAACTTGCGACTGCGCCCAAGACTTTGCCGAGATCGTGGCTTCCCGCTCCCAGTCTATTGGCTCGGCAGTCTGGATGGGCAGAGTGATCGCTGTGGAAGGATTGGCAAGATCGGGGAGTGGTGCCAAGGGAACAGGAAATTCTTCCATTCTGGTCGGCGAAGAAATATCCATCGGCGGCGATTTCGATGGTTGCAGTTCGTCAGGCAGAATGTAAATGGGCTCGACAGAGCGTGTCAGGTGCAGCGATTCGCCAACCCGTATCCGGGTTGGCGTGTAGTGAAAAAGAAACCACAAGACGGCGAGCTGCGCTACTACGCCAAGGACTCCGACAACAGAACGTTGCGACCTCCGTTTCAGCACGATCCCCGAATTTCTTGAGTCTGACGTCTTGATTCAGCCGCACGACCACGCACCCAACCCCGAATGGCGCCCATAAGACCCAACGACACGCCGAGGAGTGCGCAAACAATCCCGAAGCTTCGTGACGTCTCAGCAACCGTTGCGGCTCCACTCAGGTACTCATGGGAAATTGCGCCGAGCGAGCTGGCGGCTCCAATACCAAGACCAACCCAACCTCCAAGAGGCATTCTGTTCCAATGCACGAAGCCCTGAGGTGGCGGCGATGCGTCCAAGAGTAGCGTGGATACCGGAACGCCCAGCGCGGCGGCCAGCGCAAGCCGCGTTTCCGGGGAGCCGAAGCCATCGGCTTCAACGCGCTGCACGGTACGGGTACTTAGACCAGCGGCATCGGCAAGATGCTCTTGAGACCAAGACTTCTTCTCTCGAAGTGTGCGAATCATCTCTCCATTGATCTTCATCTGAGCGTCCATATCACGGCTCCCGAGTTGGCAGTTCTGGGGCCGTCAATCTGAACGCTTTGCTTGACCGACACCACGACATTCTTGCGCCAAATGCACGACAGCGGCCCAGCGCGACTGCCCAGCCAACAATCGCACACAGATCCGCGATCCGCCGCTATTGTGCGGCTGCCTCTCGTGCAGCCGCCGCCGGTGAACCCGCACGGCGCGGCAGGCTGTAGAGCAACGTGCCGTCGGGCAGCGTGACGCTGAGCATGAAACCACCCTTGCGACCATCCTTCAGCGGATACACATCCAGCTTCACCTTGTCGCCGGGCTTCAGCGTGCGCTTGGACCACCCCTCGCGCGCCAGATAGTTCGGGCTCATTCCTTCGAGGCCATATTCACCGGCCTCTTTGCCGGCGACGGTCACCGTGGTCCAGGTGTGCGGGTTGGTCCACTGAAAGTCCTTGATCGTGCCTTCCAGCGTCACGGTCTTCGTGAAATCAAACATCGCGGTGGAGTGATGCGCGGCGACGGGCAGCGCGGCCAGCAACAAGCCGGCGGCAATGCCGGTGGCAACACGAATGATCGTCTTCATGATGAGGCTCCCGTTTCAATCCAGCCGTATGCCCGGCCGACCCTGCGCATCGGCCGAATCACGGTTGTTCTCAAGGCACACATACTCGCGCAACTCGCCATCGAACAGCTTGTAGGTGTTGGTAAGGGTGTAGGGCTCGGCCAGCACCACCGGGTCGGTGAGCGTCACTTCGATTTCCATCCACTCGGGTGCAACACGGCGGATGCGTTCGTGGATGCGCAGTTGATCGCTGTGCGGCACGCCCGGCGCCAGCATCGTGCTGGGCACGAAACCGATGGTGTCGATCACCAGCGTGTCGCCCTCCCAATGCCCCACGGAATGACCGTTGAAGTAAGGATCAGGGTCATCGGGCAGAGGCCGGCCATCGGTGAACACATGGCGGTATTGCATGTAGGTCTCGATCAGCATCACCACTTTGTCGGGCTGATAGAGGAACTCGATGGGGTAGGGCTGCGTCATGATGCCGGGCATGCCGCTGGGCACGCAGTTGGCCGCATCGCTTTGCAGATTCTCGCCCTCTTTCTGCGCCGCGCGGAAGGCGTCGAGTCTGGCCTGATATTC
>JAITMN010000234.1 GCA_031277355.1 Nevskiaceae bacterium
AAGGGTCCGCGCCTTCGGGCAGCGCTGAGGCGAACAGCGGCAGGTTGTCGATCACTTCCGGGGCCAGTTCCACGGCTTCAACATTGAGATGCGGCAGCAGCGTTGCAGAGCCAGCGGTGATGCCGGTGCCAACGCCGAGAAACAGCGCGCTGCGCGGATCGGTGTGCAGCAGCAGCGGCAGCAGCGCCTGACGGCCATCGGCGAATCCGGTGATCGTGCTGCCTTCCTGCTGGCGATTGTTGATGCGCAGCGTGAGCACATCGGCGGCATCGGCGACGACGGCAACGGAGGACATCGCGCCTTCGGTGTACCGGATCAGTCGTCCCCCTTCGGGAATCGTCACGATGCGCAGCGGTGGCAATGCTAGCAGTGCAAGGGATATGGCCGCCGCCGCGCCCCATTGCGCCGGACGCATCCACGCGCGGCGCGACACCAGAATCAGATAGCCCGCCGCGAGAAGCAACAGCGCGACCTTCAATGCGAACAGCGGTATCAGCGCGAGGCCAAACAGCGGCGGGGCGAGCGCTGCGCCGAAGGTGTTGGCGGCGATGGCCTGTCCGGGCGAAAGCCCAGCGGAGCGCGCACCGGTGATCAGATGACTGAACAGCGCGCCCATCAGCAATGTGGGCGCGAGAAAGAGCAGCCCCGCAAGCCATGCTTCGCGGCTCAGCGTGGTTAGCGTGCTGGCATGCACGGATGACAACGCCAGCAAGCCGAACAGACAGACCAGCGCCAGCCATTGAAGCAGGCGGTCGCGCAGGGCCGCCGCATCGCGATGCGCCAGCCAGCGCGAATACGCCGCTGCGCCCAGTGCCGTGCCGGCCAGATAAAAAGCCAGCAGCAGCGCAAAGGTATACACGGTGTTCTCGGTGAGCTGGCTCAGCGCACGCACGATGATGATTTCGTAGCCGATACCCAGCAGGCCGGTGGTCATCAACAGCGCAAGCGCGGTGAGTCGCATCGAAGATGCCGCCATCGCCGATGGCTTGGCGCGCACCGACAACGCGCACGCGGCGGCTGCGCAGACGAAGTTCAGCGCAACGCAGACTGCCACGGTGCGCGTGAGTCCGAAGCCTGGCAGCAACCAAAACGCAGTACACAGCACGCCCAGCATTGCGCCCAACGTGTTCGCCGCATACAGCGCGCTCAATGCACGCTTTCCACCGGGCAATTGCGCGCGTTCCATCGCCGGCAGCGTCGCGCCCATCGACATCGTGGCGGGCAGTAGCACGATGAAGGTTCCGCCGAAGCACACCAGCCACTGTCGCAGCGGCGACGGTGCGTGGCCCGTGAGATGCAGCAGCAGGTTCGTCAGTGGCGCAAGCCACAGCGTCAGTATCAGCGCCCACAATCCAATGGTGAGTTCGCAGGCAATGTACCAGCGCACCGGACGCACGCTGCGTTCGATGCGCTTGCCCAACACGGCTGCGCCCAACGCAAGCCCGCCGAAGAATGCAGTGACCACGGCGATCACCGCCGCCGACTCCTGCCCCAGCCACAGCGAACTTTGTTGAACCCAAACGACTTGATACGCCAGCCCCGCAAAGCCCGACGCAATCATCAGGCTTGCGGCCAGCGCCATTCGCAGTCTCGCGTTCACGCAAACATCCGCTGCCTGTCAGCCGTTGAAGCTGATCTGATATCCCCACGAATCAAGGCGCGCAGGAATCGCGTTGAACGCCAGCGTGATGCGCTGCGCGCCGGTATTCGGCGGCACCGCATGCATCAGATAACTCGGGAACAGCAGCACATCACCCGGATCGGGCTGCGGGCTGACCCATTTGTCGGCGTTGTACGGGCCGATGACCGCGCCCGCATGGTCGTTCTTGAACGAGAACTCCACGCCGCCGGGGGATTTCATGAACACGGTGCGCGAGTCCGGATGTGTCGGCGTCAGATAGGCCACGCCGGAGATGAAGCTGTTGGCGTGGTTGTGCATGGCCTGCCGGCCACCGGCATCGAGCACATTGCCCCACATTTCCTTCAGCGCCCACGGCAGCTTTTCGCCGAACAGCAGTGCGCCGAAATCGGCCAACAATGGCGTGATCTTTGCCGCTGCGCGCACCAGCAGCGGCGTGTCTGAAGGACGCAGCATCGCGGTGTGGCTGAGATGGTCCGATGAGTTGTTGTCCTGATGCGCGATGTTCGCTAGATGTGAAACCAGACCCGCGAGCAAGTCGGCATCGAGCACGCTTCGTATCCGCATCACGGGCGTGGGGAACAGCCCCATCACTTCGGCCATCGCTTCTCTCCGCCGGAACACCGCGCCCGGTCAACCGGGAAAGATAGGCATGGAATTGTGACAACCGAGTGAAGGTCGCCGCACAGATTTAACAATGCTGCCACAGGTCCGTCATATCCCAGGCCGATGCTTGCTCGCGTCACGGATGGCTTGGCGGACAAGGAAGTCAATTATGCGTCCCGTTCAATTTTCTCAGAGAGGTTTCATGAAAACGATTCCCGTGCGCTGCGCACTTGGCGTCTCGATGGCAGTGATGCTGGCCTTGAGTGCCTGCAATAGTGATGATGTCGTCCAGACCACTCCGCCGGGAACTGGCGGAACCACCGGCGGTTCCACCGCTACCGACAACACGAACACCGGCAACACCGGTGGCAGCACGACAGACTCCGGCAATACCGGCAGCACCGTCGATGCCGGCAATGCTGGCAGTGGCGCCGCCGACGATCTGGTCGATGCCGACGCCGTTACCTTCGGTCGCTACCTCACCGGCGACTTCCACAACCACACCACCTGCTCGGACGGTTCGATCTCGATGCAGAAGCTGGTGAGCAAGTCCGCCGACAAGAAGGACACGCCCTGGGGCCTGGACTGGTTCGTGCAGGCCGGTCACGGCGGCAATGGCAATCGCAATTGCATGCTGGTCGAAGACCCCTCGCTGGGCACGCCGGTGTATCCCTTCGTTCAGGGCGTCGGCCCGAACACCACCTGGGCCGACACCATCGGCGCGGCGGCGGTGCTGGGCAATGCCGCCAATGGCACGCCGCTGAGCGATGCGGCCAATCCTTCGATGTGGCGCTGGCAGTCGATACAGCAATACCAGTATCCGCTGGTGGAATACCTGAGCGCGCTGAAGAAGCTGCCGCTGTTCATCGGCATGGAGTCCGTGGCTGCCGGTCACGAACACACGTCGATGTCGGTGATCAGCGGACAGGTGATTCCCGACAAGTTGAAGAATCCCAACGCAACCACCTACAACCCTGAAGGCAATGCCACCGCGCTGGCGCAGTGGAGTTATTGCTTTGATCGCAACGACACGGACAACAGCCGTGGCGGTGGTCAGCAGTGGAGTTGCACCGTGCCGGGCAGCGCCAACGAAGCCGATGCGGACTGGAACGTCACGGCGGCAAAGCTGGTTCCGGCCAGCGGCGCGGGCAATGGCGAGCGCGGGCACTTGAAGACCGTCGAAGGTTTGAAGTGGATGGCCGCCTATCATCCGCGCGAGAGCTACTATGTGCCGGCGCATCTGGAGCGCGCCGGGCCTTTCAATCCCGATGGCAACAACGGCTTCAACATCGAACATCTGCGCAACTTCAACAATGCCGCGCCGGAGATTGCCTTCGGCATGGAAACGCAGCCGGGGCATGGCGCATCCAGTTCGCGCGGTGAGTATGCGATCGATCGCAACTCCATCAACGGCGTGCGCGTGGACAGCGTCGGCGGTTCCACCTGGGGCGGCACCGGCGTCTACGGCGCACATGTGGGCGGTGTGTGGGATGCGCTGCTCGGCGAGGGCCGCAACTGGTGGTTCTTCGCCAGTTCCGACTGGCACAACCGTGGCTCGTTCAGCGCGGATGATCGTCGCAGCACGCAGGACTTCCTGCCGGGCGAATATCAGCGCGACTTCGTGCTGCTGCCGGAGAAGGACACCGAAGCCAGACGCCGCACGCAGCAGGTTGATCCGCAGCAAGTGGTGGATGGTCTGCGTTCGGGCAACAGCTTCACGGCTTCCGGGCAGTTGATTGATCGGTTGGCCTTTGTCGTCTGCGTCGATCCGAAGAAGGCCGATGTGGATGATGCGGCGGTTGAAGCACTGGTGCGCGCTGCGGCGTTGAAGGCAGCGACGGAAAACGCCAGCGCCAACCTGACCGATCTTCCCTGCGCGACGATGGGCGGCAAGTTGCAGGTGAACAAGAACGATGCGCTGATCGTGGGCGTTGCGCTGCGCGATCCTGAGGGCACGAACTATTCACCATACACGTTCAGCAATCCGTCGCTGGCGCAGATTGGTCTGGAGCAGCCGCTGAACAAGCCGGCATTGCATCATGTGGATGTGATCGGCGGTCTGGTCACCGGCTATCGCGCGCCCGGTTCGCTGGCTTACGCCGGCACATGGCCGGACAACTGGGCCGACAATCCCGATTCGTCGCGACTGCCTGCCGCAACGGTGAACACCAGCACCGGCATCCTGAAGACCATCGACAGCAGCGGTTGGCAGAATGCGGCGCAGAAGGGCTTCAAGACGATGATCGTGCGCATCGAGAAGGCCACCGACTCGCGGTACCTGCGTCTGCGCGGCACGAACCTGCCGGCCTCGGTGCCTTATGAGACGGATGCCAATGGCAATCCGCTGGCGGACGTTTATACCAATGCGGACACGCCGGATCGCCTCGCCATCCGTTGCACGGTGGAGCCATCAAAGCCGATTCCGACCGGCACGGCGTACACCGGCGCGGGCATCGACGGTTGCCCGGATCACCTGGCTCGTGTTCCCGAAGTCACCGGACCGAAGTATGTGAGCTATGACGTGGCGGCCTGGGCCGATCTGTGGTTCTACAGCAATCCGGTCTACGTTGAAGTGAAGGGTTCAACGCCGATTGTGGGCGTGAAGTAAACAAGGGTTGGTTTGCCCATTCAGGCGCCGCGCATGAAATGCGCGGCGCCTTTTGGCGTTTTGGTCATTGACGATAGTGAAGGTAAAAGAGCTATGGAATCCATCATTCAGCAAGCCCCGGCAGTGGCCGACGGCTCTGCGATGCGCAAATGGCCGCGCTGGCTTCGTGATCCGCTGTTTCATTTTCTTGTGATCGGCGCGCTGTTGTTTGCGCTGGACAAGGCTCTGCTGGTCAGCCGCGATGATCCCCGTCTCATCGAGATGGGCGCGGCGGTGGATGAAGAAGCGATCCGCGTATTCGAGTCCACGCGCGGCCGCGCGCCCAATGCCGATGAACTGCGCGCGTTGCGGCAGGTGTGGCTCGACAACGAAGTGCTGTACCGCGAAGGGTTGGCGCTGGGCTTGGACAAGGGCGATGACACGATCCGCGAGCGCGTGATCTTCAAGGCGTTGAACATGGTCGATAGCGGCACGCGATTGCCGGAGTGGAGCGATCAGACATTGCAGGATTATTTTGATCAGCACCGCGAGCAATATGATCAGCCCGCACGCTACGATTTTCAGGAAGCCGTGCTCGTGGGTGCGCCATCGGAAGATCAGGTGCGCGCCTTCGTGCAGGCATTGAATTCGGGAACGCCGCCGGATTCGCAGGCGGGGCTGCGTGTGTTTGAGGCGCGCCCCTATCCCACAATCGTGCAAGGTTATGGCGAGGACGCGGCGCGCGAACTGCAATCGCTGACGCCGGGGCAGTGGCAAGCCGTGAACACGCGCGATGGCTGGCGCGCGATGCGCGTGCAGAGCATGACGCCCTCGCAACCGGCCGACTTCAAGCAGATGTACAACGTGATCCTGCAAGACTGGACCGATGACGTGATGGCCGCACAACGCAGCGCGGCGGTGAAACAGATGGCCGACAAATACATCATTCGGGAGCCCAAGTGATGAGGGGAGCGATCAGTGCGCTGCGATTGCGCAGTTTGTTATCCGGCCTGCTGTTGCTGATGTTGCTGACGCCGTGGAGCGTGGTCAGCGCGCATGAGTTGACGATGGGCGAAATGGCAATGCACGAGGTCAAGCCCGGCGAAT
>JAITMN010000289.1 GCA_031277355.1 Nevskiaceae bacterium
CGATGCGCTGTGGTCCGCGCGAATCGATGGCGCGGATCACAGCCGTTTCACCGTGCTGCGCGCTGGCGAACCGGTGGGTCAGGCGCAGTGGGACATGCTCGGCGCGCACAATGTAGACAATGCGCTGGCGGCGATTGCAGCGGCGTGTCATGCGGGCGTGCCGGTGGCTCACGCCATCGACGCGCTGAAGCGTTTCCGGGGCGTGAAGCGCCGCATGGAACTGTATGGCGAGGCGGCAGGCGTGCGCATCTACGACGACTTTGCGCATCACCCCACTGCGATTGCCACGACGATGGAAGGTCTGCGCCGGCGCATCGGCGGCGCGCGATTGATCGCGGTGCTGGAAGCGCGCTCCAACACGATGAAAATGGGTGTGCATCGCGACACGCTCGCGCCTTCGCTGGCCGACGCCGATCAGGTGCTGCTGTTCGCGCCGCCTGATCTGGGCTGGGACGCGGGCGCGGTGGCGCGTGCGTTGGGAGAGAAGGCGGCGACTGCGCCGGATATTTCTTCGATGCTCGATGCGTTGGAGGCTTCAGTGCGCGTGGGCGATCATGTGCTGATCATGAGCAACGGCGGGTTCGGCGGGCTGCACGCGAAGTTGTTGGAGCGGTTGCAGCGGCGCGATTGATGACGCGCGGATAGTGGGTGGATCAGGTTCTTGTGCGCGCTTGCAGTTGCAGTTGGCAGCTTCGTCAATCAACAGGCTGCGGCCTTGCCATCCAGTTTGTCGAGCAGCCGCAGGCCCACAGCCGGATTGCCGCGCGCCTTGCGTAGCCGATAACGGTTTTCCGTATCGGCCTGAACCAGCGCCACCGTGGTGAGCTCCTCAACCAGCTTGTTCACGCTGACGCCCCGTGTCCGGGCAAAGGCTTTCAATCGCTCGTGTTTGGTATCGGGCAGACGGATCGTCAGAATGGACATTTCTTACTCCTTGCAAACCTCTTTCAACCAATCGCCGGGGGACTGAATCGCAACATCGGGAAAACGCAATTCGCCGCGCACGAAGTCTTTCCGGTTGAATGTCAGGATATTCGTGCTGCCTGCCGCCACGGCCAATTCCAGTACATGATTATCCGATTCGTCCGGCAGGTTCGGTCTCCAGCGATAGTAAACCTCCACCAATTCGGTGCAGGCCAGAAAAGCATCGAACAACGCGGTCTGCTCCGGCAGGCTCAGGCCGCATCGCCGCCGAATTTCCGGGCGGGCCAGCACGTCCTCATATTCTGCAAACAGCGGCACCGAGATCAACGCCCTGGCATCGTTGCGCAGCACACGCCGCATTACTTCCCGCGACGCCCCACGACCGCTGGTGAAGGCGCTGACCAACACGTTGGTATCCAGCACGATGCGGGGAGTCGGCATGCGCGAATGATGATAGCGTATATGCTATCTGATGCAAGGGGCGCGCTTTGGCGGTCGTTGGGTGAATCAGAAGACTTCGCCGATGATGGCGAAGTTCTGACTCAATGCCTCGCACTGCTTGGCAGTTCCACCCACTCCACACTGCTCTCCACCCCTCCATCCCCATGCAGCGCCAACCTCCGCCATGCCGGAGGCCGGTCGTCCATCGCAAAACCATCTGAATCCGGCAGGAACTGCGCACAGGTAGACGGCGTGCCCAATATCCGCACGCCCCGGCGCTGCGCGTCGTGCTGCTGATGCGCGTGGCCGTGCACGACGGCGCGCACCTGCGGGTGGCGGTCGAGCACGGCGAAGAACTCCGCCGCGTTCACCAAGCCCAGCGCGTCGAGCCAGCGGCTGCCCACTGGCAGCGGGTGGTGGTGCAGCGCGATCAGCGCCGTTCGCTCCGGCGCGTCGGCAAGCTGGCGGTCCAGACGGGCCAGTTGCGCCGCACCGAGCCGGCCGCCGGTTTGGCCGGGAATCGTGCTGTCGAGCAGCAGGATGCGCCACGCGCCCAGGTCCACCGGGCCGTCCAGCTCGAAGGGCGGCTGCGCCAGCGCGGTGCGCATCGGCTGCGGCAGGTCGTGATTGCCGGGGATGCACAGCACCGGCTTGCCCAGCGGGGCCAGCGCTTCGCGAAAATGCGTGTAGCCGTCCGGGTCGTCCTGCGCCAGATCGCCGGTGGCGAGGATGGCGTCGCAGCGGGCGATGTCCTGCGCCGCCGCCGCCAGAACCGTCCGCAGGGCCGGCAGCGTCGGCACGCCCCGCAGCGCGCCGCCGGCATCGGCGAACAGGTGCGAATCGGTCAGCTGCACCAGCCGCAGCGGTGTTTTTGGGGCGGAAATTGACTTGGCCAAGCGATGCAGCCACCGAAAAAGGCCCGGATCGGGCGAGGGGGAAACTGTAAGCTTTTGAGGCCCCGGCGCGGTGAAGTGCATCAAGGATTTGCGATGCGGCGCGCCACATTGGAAAATGGTGGGCTTTCCCGCCCCGCGCGGCAATCCACCCACACGAGACGCTTCGCGCCCATGCCCTCTGCCCGAGAACTCGCCAACGCCATCCGCGCCCTGTCGATGGACGCCGTCCAGCAAGCCAATTCCGGGCATCCGGGCGCTCCCATGGGCATGGCTGATGTGGCCGAAGTGCTGTGGCGCGGCTTCATGAAGCACGACCCGGCTGACCCCACTTGGTGGGACCGCGACCGCTTTGTGCTGTCGAACGGCCATGCGTCGATGCTGCTGTATTCGCTGCTGCATTTGTGCGGCTATCCGCTGACCCTCGACGACATTCGCGCGTTTCGTCAACTCGGCTCGCGCACGCCGGGTCATCCCGAGCACGACCCGCAACTGGGCATCGAAACCACCACCGGCCCGCTGGGGCAGGGCGTCGCCAATGCGGTGGGCATGGCGTTGGCCGAGAAGATGCTGGCCGCGCAATTCAATCGCCCCGGCCACGATGTCATCAACCATCGCACCTGGCTGTTCCTGGGCGATGGCTGTTTGATGGAAGGCATCTCGCACGAAGCCTGCTCGCTCGCCGGCACGTTGAAGCTCGGCAAGCTGATCGCCTTCTTCGACGACAACGGCATTTCCATCGACGGCGACGTGAAAGGCTGGTGCGCCGACGATACCCCCGCGCGCTTTGAAGCCTACGG
>JAITMN010000321.1 GCA_031277355.1 Nevskiaceae bacterium
GGTATCTGATGCCCCCACCACAACTGACGGCTGATGCACCAGTCGCGGATGTTGCGCATCCACTCAAAATAAGTCTTCGACCAGTTCTCCGGCACGAAGCGGATGCGGCCCTGTTCCACCGCTTCAATGGCCGGATCAGCCAGCGGCTGAATCTTCACATACCACTGATCGGTGAGCAGCGGTTCGAGTATCGCGCCGCTGCGATCCCCGCGCGGCACCATCAGCTTGTGCTTGTCGGTGCGTTCCAGCAAGTTGGCAGCAGCGAGTGCTTCCAGCACGTGCGCGCGCGCCTGCTCGCGCGTGAGACCGCGCAGGCGTTCGGGCACATTGTCGTTCAGGCGCGCATCCGGCGTGAAGATATTGATCAGCTGCAGACCATGGCGCTGACCCACTTCGTTGTCGGTGAAATCATGCGCCGGCGTGATTTTCACGCAACCGGAACCGAAATCCTTTTCGACGAAGTCATCGGCGATCACGGGGATCAGGCGGTCGGCAATGGGCAGCCGCACGCGCTTGCCGATCAACTCGCGATAGCGTTCGTCTTCCGGATGCACGGCCACGGCGCTGTCGCCCAGCAGTGTTTCGGGGCGCGTGGTGGCGACGGTGAGATGCCCGCTGCCATCTTCCAGCGGATAACGGATATGCCACAGGCTGCCGTCTTCCTCCGCCGACAGCACTTCCAAATCAGACAGCGCGGTGAGCAGCACCGGGTCCCAGTTCACCAAACGCTGACCGCGATAGATCAACCCTTCTTCATGCAATCGCACGAACACTTCGGTGACCGAGCGCGACAGCCCTTCGTCCATCGTGAAGCGTTCGCGACTCCAATCCACCGACGCACCCAGACGCCGCAATTGCTGCGCAATCGTGCCGCCGGATTGCTCCTTCCATTCCCACACGCGCTCGATGAACGCCTCGCGGCCCAATTCGTTGCGGTTCGTGCCCGCCGCGTTCAACTGCCGCTCCACCACCATTTGCGTTGCGATGCCGGCGTGGTCCGTGCCCATTTGCCAGAGCGTGTCGTTGCCGCGCATGCGGTGATAGCGCGTGAGCGCATCCATGATCGTGTCTTGAAACGCATGACCCATGTGCAGCGTGCCGGTGACATTCGGCGGCGGAATCATGATGCAGTAGGGCGTGCCCTGCGCAGAGGGCGCGAACCAGCCGCGCGCCTCCCATTCACGGTACAGGCGTTGCTCGATCTGGCTGGGGTCGTAGGTCTTGTCCATTGTTGTCGTCGGTTGTCGAAAGGTGGGGTTGTGCGAAAGTAGTGCCTGTTACGAATCGCTTTTTTCGTCGGGAGGCAGAGCAACTACTTCCAGGCCGCTGACTCCGGCGAAGTCATTGGCGTTGAAAGTATAAAGAGGAAGCTTTGCTGCCTTCGCGATGGCGGCGATCAACGCATCGAATGCGCGAGCCTGGGGTTTGCGTCCGGCTCGGCGAATGTCAGCGGCAACTTGTGCAAACGCACGAGCCGCTTCAGCGTCAAATGCAAGCGGGTCACCAAAGTCGGCTTCGGCGCGCTGAACCTGCGCCAAGCGGGCCGCACGTTCCGCGTCAGTCGTCGCCACCAGAGGGCCCACTGAGAGTTCTGCCAAGGTAATGGCAGTAATGATGGCCTCGTCCGGCAAGTCGTCGGGGGTGAGTTCGCCAAGCCGCAGAACCGCCGAGGTGTCGAGCACCCCCTGACGGTGTTTCATAGAGACTGATCCAGAATCTGGTCGATGTCGCGGCGTAGCTGCTCAGGATTCACCGCTGGGGTTCGTTTGGCCTTGGCGATCAACTCCACGGCAGACAGGCTGCGCCGAGGCAGGGGGCGTAATTCGGCCACGGGAGCGCCGCTCTTGGTGACGGTAAGCGTCTCGCCACGGATGACTCGATCCAGTATTTGGCCGCCCTGGTTCCGCAATTCACGCACGGTGACCGCTGAATCTGTTCTCATGGTATTTCGCCCCATGTCTCACAAGTGAGACATAGTATCACGGCAGGGTAGGGTGCGGGCAAATCCAGCGCATCGGGCATGGCCTGTACATGCTGGTCAGTGGCGCGTGCTGGATCAGGCGCACCGCAAGCGCAATCTGGCCGAATACGAGGGCCATCTGGATGTAAAAAACAACCCTTGGCTATTCAATCGAGAACGATCCGCCACTCCACTTGATCGACTCGTATTCTCCGCATTCCAGGCATTTGTACCAGCGAACTTCATCGTCACTTTGCAAAAGAGCGCTGAAACCGATAGTCCCGTTCTCTTTGAAATTCTGTATTACCTCGCCATTGCGGATGATTGCAACGAATCGGCCAATCTCACTGCCACTTGTCTCGTAGGTTCCAACGAAAAATTCTTCAGCAATTCCATCACCATCAAAATCGGACTCCAGGGAAAATGACATTTTTGAGTTGTTGAAGTCCGTTATGTCGCTATCTGAAATTCGCCCCTTGAGCAAACTTGCATCAAGGGCTATCGCCATTTTCCAGTTCGCATCAATCGCACGAATATCCAATCCGCGAACTGTCGTTGCATCCGGCTCAAATTGGATGTCGTACCACCACGCGACAGAGGCGGCAGTGGCTTGGCTGTCAGTCGATTTTGTTTCGGGCGCGCATCCTCCAAGAAGAAGCGCGATGAGAGCAACGCAATAATATGATGAATACTTGCCAATCAACATGCCAATGCCTCCCTCCTTCAGCGTTAGGTTCATGAAGGACTCTACTACACTCTGGACTACGAACCGCTGCCAAGCGGGCCGCTCAACTCACTCGTGCCAGTCCCGACGGATTGTTGATGAGGACGGCAGGCCAATGATCGAGCCGAGACTATGCAACGTCAGCTAATCTGGAAATGCTGCGGCG
>JAITMN010000358.1 GCA_031277355.1 Nevskiaceae bacterium
AAAATACCCAGCACCTTGATGTGACGCTGCAAGCCAATCAAATCCACATCACGCAGGAAGCTGGCCTCGCCATCACCAGCCAGATCGCGCCCCGCCGATCCACCATCGAGCAGCCGCGCACGAAAGCCACGCACCCAATCCTCCACGCGCTCGCGCGGCCAGGCGATGTAGCAATCTTTCAGAATCGAAGCCAGGTCGTAACCAACCGGACCGCGCAGCGCATCCTGAAAGTCGATCACGCCGGGCGAGCGTTGCGGCGTGACCATCAGATTGCGCGAGTGATAATCCCGATGCACGAACACCAGCGGCTGTTGCAGCGCCTGCTCGCAGAGAAACTCAAAGGTGTGATCGAGCATCTGCCGTTCGGCATCGCAAAGCGTCAGGCGCAGATGCCGGCCGCAGAACCACTCCGGCATCAGCCGCATCTCCCGCAGCAGCACCGCTCGATCGTAGGGCGGCAGCCGGCGCGAGGCTGCATCGCCGCGCAGTTGCAGTTGCGCCAGCGTGTCGAGCGCCGCGCCGTACAACGCCTGCGCGTCATCGCCCCGGTTCAGGCAGGTGAGCATGTGCGTGGCGCCCAGGTCTTCCAGCAGCGCAAAGCCCAGCGTGGTGTCGGCCGCATGCACGTGCGGCACATGCACGCGGCAGTCTTCCAGCAGCGCCGAAACGCGCAGGTAGGCGGCCAGGTCCTCCTTGTCGGGCGGGGCGTCCATCACGATGCGGGGCGCGGCCTCGCCGCTCCACAGGCGAAGATAACGGCGGAAGCTGGCGTCGGCCGAAGCCGGCTCCAGCCGCGTAACGGGGATGTTCAGCGTTTGCTCCAGCCAGCGGCGGAGCAGAGTCAGGCGCGAGTCGTTCTGCATCGGCATCAGTATACTGTCGCGCTTCATGCCTTCGCTTCGTCCACGCTCGGTCCGCTCGATCTGCCTGCTGCTGTGCGCGGGAACCGTGCTGCGAAGCTGGGGCGCGGAGCCTGCGCCACCGGCCACGACGCCAGAGCCAGCGCCCACCGGGCCCGGCCCGCTCATCCGCCCGCCGCCAGCGCTGCCGCCCTTCCCGATCATGATGTGCCCCGAAGAAATGCTGTTCCTGCAATCGCAGGAGCCGGCGCGCACCATCGCGCAGGCCGTGCAGGCCCCGCTGCAACTGAGCGATGACATTCAGGTGATCAGCGACGGCGCGCGCGTGGAGGCCGACGGCGCGACGCATGTGCAGGGCAACGTGGAACTGCGCCAGGGCGAGCGCTCGCTGCACGGCCAGGACGTGCGCATCGACCCGAACAACCGCTCCGTTACCGTCAGCGGCGACGTGCAGTACCGCGACGCCGAGCTTCAGGTCAGCGGCGAGTCGGGCGGCTTCGCCAATGGCGAGGCGCACTTCAACGGCGCGCAATTCCAGATGCCGCTGCAACCGGCGCGCGGCTCGGCCGACCTGCTGTCGCTGAACCAGAGCGGCGTGGTGCGTCTGGAAGGCGTGCACTACACCACCTGCCCGCCGGGGCGCGACGACTGGGGCATCCGCGCCAAAAGCGTGGTGCTCGACACCGCCAAAGGCATGGGCACGGCGCGCGGCGCAACGCTCGACTTCCTCGGCGTGCCGATCCTGAAACTGCCGACGATCAGCTTCCCCGTTGGCGCCACGCGCAAGAGCGGCCTGCTGTTCCCCAGCTTCGGCAACACCTCGCGCGGCGGCCTGCAACTCACCGTGCCCTACTACCTGAACCTTGCGCCCAATCGCGACGCCACGCTGTCGGCAACGGTGTTCTCGCGGCGCGGCTTCAATCTGGGCGGCGAGTTTCGCTACCTCACGCAAACCAGCAGAGGGCAAATCGACGGCGATCTGCTCCCCGATGATCGCGTGTACGGCAACACGCGCAATCGCCTGCACTTTGAAAACGTCACCAGCCTGCCGGGCGATTGGCGATTGACGCTCGATGCGGCGAACGTCAGCGACGTGGAATACTTCGAAGACTTCGCGCAGAACATCGACGGCGCGAGCATCGCCTTCCTGCCGCGCACGCTGCAATTGAGCTACCGCGATCCGAACTGGCGTGTGGGCGTGCTGGCGCGCAATTTCCAGACCATCGACCAAACGCTGTTGCCGGCAGATCGCCCCTACACCGAAGCGCCCCGGCTGTATGCCGATGGCACATGGCGACTCAATGGCGCGCTGCCGCTGGAATATGGATTCACCAGCGAGGCTTCGGGCTTCATACGCAGCGGCGCCAGCGGCATCGAAGGTTATCGCGTCGATGTAACGCCGCAGGCCACGCTGCGCTACGAAGGCGCGGGCTATTTTCTTCGCCCCAGCGTGGCGTTTGAAGCCACGCAATATCGCCTGTCGAACGCTGCGGCAGGACAGGACGACACACCGCTGCGCACGCTGCCCATTGCCAGCCTCGACGCCGGCCTGCTGTTCGAGCGCGCAGTGGGCAGCCGCGATCAGCGCCGCCTCACACTCGAACCGCGATTGATGTACCTGTATGTGCCCTATCGCAATCAGGATCAATTGCCGGTGTTCGACAGCGGCGAGCCCGACCTCAACTGGGTGCAACTGTTCCGCAGCAATCGCTATGTGGGCTTCGATCGCATCGGTGATGCGAATCAGGTATCGGTGGGCGTGACCTCGCGCCTGTTCTCAAGCCAGAGCGGCGCGCGCTATCTGGCCGCCACGCTGGGTCAGACTTTCTACTTCGATCCCCCGCGCGTGCGATTGCCCACCGAGCCGGTGCGCACGCAGAACGCATCGGATCTCATCGCGCAAGTAGAACTGCAAGCCTTCGAGAACTGGAGCGTTGACCTGGGCGCGCAGTGGAACCACGGCCAGTCGCAGATCGAACGCAGCGAGGTGCGGCTACAATACCGGCCGGCGGCCGAGCAGGTGGTGAACCTGGGCTACCGCTTCCAGCGCGACCGGCTCGAACAGGCCGATGTATCGGCCTCCTGGCCGCTGACCGACGCCTGGAAGTTCTACGGCCGCATGCTCTACTCGCTGCGCGAGGATCAGACCATCGAGTCCTTCGCCGGTTTTGAGTATTCCAGTTGCTGCTGGGGCGTGCGCCTCGTGGCCCGGGATTACGTGAGCCGCCGCTCCGGCGGGCGAGACCTCGGCATCTACCTGCAACTGGAACTCAAGGGCCTTTCCAATGTCGGATTATCCACAGACTCTTTCCTCTCGCGGTCGATTCGCGGATACTCCACAGATCCGCGTCTCCCGTAACGCAACCCCATGTCATTCAAGGATAATTTAATGTTTCGCACGGTGCTTCTGGCCCTTTGTTCGGTCTTCGCCGCCACCGCGCTTGCCGCCGATGCGCAGCCCGCCGCCGCCGCACCGCCGGCCCCGGCGCAACCGGCCCCCGCCGGCGTGCTGATCGACAAAGTCGTGGCCGTCGTCA
Source organism: Nevskiaceae bacterium (assembly GCA_031277355.1). Classification (GTDB taxonomy): domain Bacteria; phylum Pseudomonadota; class Gammaproteobacteria; order Steroidobacterales; family Steroidobacteraceae; genus ZC4RG30. Next base: position 3,398 of record JAITMN010000358.1, read on the forward strand.
ACGACGGCATCGTCACCGAAAGCGAGCTGGCCGAGCAGATGGTGATGATCGTCGAGCGCCTGCGCGAACAGAACACGCCGATGCCCGACCCGGAAGTGCTGCGCAAGCAGGTGCTCGACCGGCTGATCCTGCAAGAGATTCAGGTGCAGCGCGCCGACCGCCTCGGCATGAAAGTGGGCGACGAACAACTGAACGCGGCGATGGCCGATATCGCCGAGCGCAACAACATACCGTTGCAGCAATTGCCGGCGGCGCTGGCGCAACAGGGCGTGGACTACGCCAGCTACCGCGACAACCTGCGCAAGGAAATGCTGCTCAACGGACTGCGCCAGCGCGACGTGATCTCGCGCATCAGCATCACGCCGCGCGAACTGGAGCAATTCCTCGACCGGCAAAGCAAGCAGCCTTCGGCCGACAAGGAATACAACATCTCGCACATCCTGCTCGCGGTGCCGGAAGACGCCAACCAGACGCAGGTGGATGAACTGGCCGCACGCGCCGATGAAGTGTACGACCGCGCCACCTCGGGCAATGAAGACTTCGGACGGCTCGCCGTGGCGTTCTCCAACAGCCAGACCGCGCTGGAAGGCGGATCGCTGGGCTGGCGCAAGGGGCCGGAACTGCCCACGATCTTCTCCGATCTGGTGGTGGCGCTGAAGCCCGGCGAAGTCAGCAAGCCGCTGCGCACGCCCAGCGGTTTTCACATCGTGAAACTCAACGAAGTGCGCAGCGTCACCGCAGCCGGCGGGCTGGAACAGCAATGGCACGCGCGCCACATCCTGATGACCACCAACGAACTGCAAGACGACGCCACGGTGCGCCAGCGTCTGGAAGACATCCGCAAGCGCGTATTGAATGGCGAGGACTTCGCCGTATTCGCCACGACGATGTCCGAAGACTCCGGCTCTGCCGTCGATGGCGGCGATCTGGGCTGGACTGGCCCGGATCAGTTCGTACCCGAATTCCAGCAAAAGCTCGAAAGCCTCGACCTGAACCAGATCAGCGAACCGTTCAAGTCGCAGTTCGGCTGGCACATCGTGCAATTGCTCGAACGCCGCGAATTCGACACCACGGATGAACTGCGGCGTCAGCGCGCCTTCCAGCAATTGCGCGAGAGCAAGGCCGACGAAGAAACCGAACTGTGGTTGCGCCGCATACGCGACGAGGCTTTCGTCGACACCGACGTGTGAGTCCGTGAGCACGCACCGCCCGCGTCTGGCGCTCACCTGTGGCGAGCCTGCCGGCATCGGGCCAGACCTTGCGGTGATGCTGGCGGCGAATCCGCCGCAGGCCTGCATCGACTGCGACATCATCTGCCTCGGCGACCGCTCGCTGCTCGCGGCGCGCGCAAACGCTCTGGGCTTGCCCGCGCCCCATGATGGCCCGCGCTTCACCCTCGAACACCTGCCGCTGCCTGCGCCGGTGATCGCGGGCAAGCTCGACGTGCGCAACGCGCGCTGGGTACTTGATCTGATCGACCGCGCCATTAACGGCTGTCGCGAAGGCCGCTTCGACGCCATCGTCACCGCGCCGGTGCAAAAGAGCATCATCAACGACGCCGGCATCGCCTTCACCGGCCACACCGAATACCTGGCGCAGCGCTGCGGCAACGCGCATCCGGTGATGCTGCTCACCGGCGGCGGGCTGCGCGTGGCGCTGGCGACCACGCATCTGCCGCTGGCCGAAGTCAGCCCACACCTCACCTCGGCGCTGCTCGACCAAACGCTCGCCATCCTGCATCACGACCTGCAAACGCATTGGGGCTTCGCGCAGCCGCGCATCGGCGTGTGCGGTCTGAATCCTCATGCCGGCGAAGGCGGTCATCTGGGCCGGGAGGAAATCGACGTGATCGCGCCGGCCATCGCCCGCGCGCAGCAGGCCGGCATGCGCGTCTCCGGTCCCTGGCCTGCGGATACGATCTTCACGCCGCGCCAACTCGAAAACTTCGACGCGGTGCTGGCGATGTTCCACGATCAGGGCCTGCCCACGCTCAAGTACGCCGCCTTCGGCCAGGCCGTGAACGTGACGCTGGGGCTGCCCTTGCTGCGCACCTCCGTGGATCACGGCACCGCGCTTGATCTGGCCGGCACCGGACGCGCCGACGCCGGCAGCCTCGCCGCCGCGCTGAGCCTTGCCGCCGAACTTGCCGCACGGCGGCATCACCGCGCGTGATTCGCGCCCGCAAGCGCTTCGGCCAGCACTTCCTGCACGATCCGCAGGTCTTGCAGCGCATCGTTGCCGCCATTGCCCCGCAACCCGGCGACGCCCTGCTGGAAATCGGCCCCGGCACCGGCGCACTCACCGCCCTGCTGCTCGAACACGCGCCCACGCTGGATGCCATCGAAATCGACCGCGATCTGGCGCATCTGCTGCAACAACGCTGGCCGCAACGATTGCGATTGCATGTGAGCGATGCGCTTGATTTCGACTACACCCAGCTTGCCGCCGCGCGTGGCGGCAAACTGCGCGTGATCGGCAATCTGCCCTACAACGTCTCCACGCCGCTGCTGTTCCGGCTGCTCGCCCATGTGAACGCGCTGCACGATCTGCATGTGATGCTGCAAAAGGAAGTGATCGACCGGATGGCCGCCGCGCCGGGCAGCGCAGACTATGGCCGCCTCACGGTGATGCTGGCTCCGCATCTTCACATCGAACGTCTGTTCGACGTAGGTCCCGGCGCATTCCATCCGCCGCCGCGCGTGTGGTCGGCGGTGGCGCGGCTGACCGTGCTGCCGCAACCACGCTTTGCGATTCCCCCGCTCTATGGCGAACTCGTGGCCGCCGCATTCGCCCAGCGCCGCAAGACCCTTCGCAACAGCCTGCGCGCCCTGCTCACGCCGGAAGACTTCCACGCCGCAGGCATCGACCCCGGCGCACGCCCCGAAACGCTGGAACCGGCGCAGTTCGCCGCTCTTGCGATGCTTGCGCGCCCCGTCGCGCTGTGATTCCCTTGCAGGCGATGAAGGCGTATTCCCGCATCCTCGCCGTGGTGGACCTCAGCCACGACAGTCAGCACATCGCACACCGTGCGCTGCAAATGGCTGCCTGCCATCCGGGGGCGCAGCTCACGCTGTTGCACATCGTCGAATTCGTGCCGGTGGAACCGCTCAGCGATTCGCTGTTGCCGGCGGTGCAGGTCGAATCCGAACTGCTGGCGAGCGCCCGCGAACGCCTCGCTCAATTGGCCGACACCTTGAGCACACCGCCCCCGCCGTGGCGCGTGGAATCGGGCAACGTAAAGGTGGAAATCGTGCGCGCAGCGCGCGAAGGCGGCTTTGATCTCATCGTGATCGGCAGCCACGAACGGCACGGCCTGTCGATACTCTTGAACCTCACCGAAGACACCGTGCTGCACGCCGCGCCCTGCGATGTGCTGGCCGTGCGTCTGCCGATGGAGCGCGCATGAGCGGCGGCATCAACATCGACGTGCAGACCAGCTATCTGCCCGAGCAATCCGACCCGGGTGACGACCGCTATGTGTTCAGCTACACCATCACGGTGCGCAACGACGGCCACACACCCGCGCGGCTGATGCAGCGTCACTGGCTGATCACCGACGCCAACGGCAAGACGCAGGAAGTGCATGGCGATGGCGTAGTGGGTCAGCAACCGCATCTGAAGCCCGGTCAGGGCTTTCGCTATTCCAGCGGCGCAGTGCTTGAAACGCCGGTAGGCGCGATGCAGGGCCGCTACGAAATGGTCAGCGACGACGGCACGCGCTTCGACGCGCCGATACCCGCATTCCGGCTGTCGATGCCGGGCATCTTGAACTGACGCTGCGCCTTGGCCCGCTACGCGATTGGCGATGTGCAAGGCTGCGGCGCACCGCTGCGGGCGCTGCTGCGCAAGCTGCGTTTCTCCGCCGACCGCGACGAACTATGGTTCACCGGCGATCTGGTGAACCGTGGCCCGCAATCCCTCGAAGTGCTGCGCCTCGTGCGCGCCCTCAGCGGCAATGCGCGCACCGTGCTCGGCAATCACGACCTGCATCTGCTGGCGCATCACTTCGATCCCGCGCGCCCACTGCGCGCCGGCGACACGTTGCAACAGGTATTGCAAGCGCCGGACCGCGAGGCGCTGATGCACTGGCTGCTGGAACAACCGCTCGTCATTCACGATCCGCGCAGCGCGGACTTTCTCGTGCATGCGGGTCTGCTGCCGCAGTGGACGCTGGCGCAAACCAAAGCTCTGGCCGACGAAACCTCGCAAGCGTTGCGCGCCGACCCCGCCGCCTTCCTTGTCGGCATGTACGGCGCAAAGCCCGACCGCTGGAGCGACTCGCTCACCGGCATGTCGCGCTGGCGTTTCACGATCAACGTCCTCACGCGCCTTCGCTACTGCGACGCCGCCGGCACGCTGAACCTGAAGCGCAAAGACTCCCCCGACAACGCCGCCTCACGTTGGCGTCCGTGGTTCGAGCACCGCACGCCGCGCAGCGCCCGCACGCGCGTGATCTTCGGTCACTGGTCCACGCTCGGCCTGCTGCAACGGCCCGGACTGCTCGGGCTCGACACCGGATGCGTCTGGGGCGGCGCGCTCACCGCCATCAACCTCGATGATCCCGAAGCCCCGCCCATGCAGTTGCCATGCCGCGCCTGTCAGCAACCCGGCGTCGATCCGCAGTAAGCGCAGCCCGTTTCAAGGCGCAGTACACTGCGCCACCCCATAACCCAAGAGGTCTTCATGAGCATTTCGATGCACGGCGCGTCCGTCGGCGTATTCACCCGCGTACTGAACAATCTGGACCACATTCTCGGCAAAGCCGAAAGCTGGGTGGCCGAACGCAAGATCGACCCCAACGCGATCCTGAATTCACGCCTCGCGCCGGATATGTTCACGTTCACGCGCCAGGTGCAGATTGCCACCGACATGGCCAAGGGCACCGCCGCCCGTCTTGCCGGCATCGACCCGCCGCGCATGGAAGACAACGAGACGAGCTTCGCCGAACTGCGTGCGCGCGTGCAGAACGTGCTGGCCTACCTTGCCACGCTCGACGCGGCGCAGTTCGAAGGCTCGGAAACCCGCGCCATCACGCTGAAGCTGGGTCCGCCCGGCGCGCAGCGCGAAGTTCACTTCCAGGGTCTGGACTATCTGCTGGGCTTCGGCACGCCGAATGTGTACTTCCACTACTCGATGATCTACGCACTGCTGCGTCACAACGGCCTTGCCGTGGGCAAGACCGACTTCATCGGCTGATCGTCTACCAGATTCGCACCCGCTGATCCGGCGGCAGGTACAGCTTGTCGCCGGATTGCACATCGAAGGCCGAATACCAGGCATCGATGTTGCGCACCACGCCATTGGCGCGAAACTGCATCGGCGAATGTGGATCGGTAACCACTTGCTGGCGGACGAAGTCCTCGCGGGCCGTCCCGCGCCACACCTGCGCCCACGCGAGAAAGAAGCGCTGATCGCCAGTGATGCCATCGAGCACCGGCGCAGGCTGACCATTCAGCGACAACTGATACGCCGTATACGCCATTTCCAGCCCGCCCAGATCGCCAATGTTCTCGCCCATCGTCAGGCGGCCATTGATGCAGCCCTCCGGCACCGGGCAATACTGATCGTACTGTGAGGCGAGCCGGTCGGTGGCGGCGCGAAACTTCTCATCCGTCTCCGGCGTCCACCAGTTGCGCGTAACGCCCTTGTCGTCGAAGGCGCGGCCCTGATCATCGAAGCCATGACCGATCTCGTGGCCGATCACGCCACCGATGCCGCCATAGTTCACCGCCGCATCCGCATTGGGATCAAAGAACGGCGGTTGCAGAATCGCCGCCGGAAAAGTGATCTGGTTCATCAACGGGCTGTAATAGGCATTGACGGTCTGCGGATTCATGCCCCATTCGCCGCGATCCACCGGCTCATTCAAACGCGCCACCTGCCGGTTCCATTCAAAGCGGCGGGCATTGACCACATTCTCGAAGTGCCGGCCCTGCTGAATCTGCATGGCCGAATAATCGCGCCACTTCTCCGGGTAGCCGATGCGCGGCTCGAAACTGGCCAGCTTCTTCAAGGCTTCGGCGCGAGTGGGTTCGTCCATCCACGACAATTGCTTCAAACGACTTTCCAGCGCCGCGATCAGATTGACCACCAGCGCATCCATCTTGGCCTTGTTCTCGGGCGGAAAGTGCTTGGCGACATAGATTTCGCCAACACCCTCGCCGATCAGCGAGTTGACCAGCGCCACGCCACGCTTCCAGCGTTCGCGCTGCACTTCAACACCGCGCAGCGTCTTGCTGAAAAACTCGAACTGCGCATCGTCGAAGGCTTTGGTCAGATTCGTGGCATTGCCGGATGCAATGTGAAAAGCCAGATATTTCTTCCACGCTTCCAGCGGCTCGGAACTGACCAGCTTGCCGCCATCGCGCAGCGCGGTATCGCCATAGGCCACCACTCGCGCCAACTCCGGCAGACCCATGCTGCCGATCACAACATCCCAATCCACCGCCGGGGCAAAGCGCTTGAATTCGGCAAGACTCATCGTCTTGATGGCTTTGTCGGGAACGCGCAGCGCCTCCGGCGCCCAGTGTACCTGGGCGATTTTCTTTTCCAGCCCGATCACCTGTGCGGCGGATTGCTCTGGTGCGCCATCGCCGAGCAATTCAAACACGCGGGCGACATAGGTTTGATACGCCTGCCGGTACTTGTCGAACGCAGCCCCTTCGCGCAGGTAGTAATCGCGATTGGGCATGCCGAGGCCCTCCTGACCGATCCACACCAGATAGCGCGTGGGGTCTTGCGGATCGGCGTCGATCTCCACACCGAAGGGCGCGGCAAACTCCGGACTGCCCATCAGCTTCAACAGCCCTGCCCGGTCGCGCACGGCGTTGATCTGTTGCAGATAGGGTTGCAGTGGCTCGATGCCACGCGACTCGATGGCCGCTTCGTCCATCCAGCCGGCATACAGGTCCGCTACTTTCGCGGGCGTGGAACCGGCAGCGGGAGGGTTCGCCAGCAATTCATCGACGATGGCGCGCACGTCGGTTTCCGACTGCTCCGCCAACTGATCGAAAGCGCCAAAGCGGGCTTTGTCGGCGGGCATCTGAAAACTCGCCAGCCACTTGCCATTGGCGTAGTCGAAGAAATCATCGCCCGGCTTCACCGCTTCATCGCGATTGGCGAGATCAACACCGAAGGTACCGAGCACGGCCTTCGGTGCACTGGCGGTTGCCGGTGATTGAGAGGAAGAGCATGCGCCAAGCAGCGCGGCAACGCCGGCTGCGACCAGAACAATCTTCATGCGCATGCTCTCCTCCAATGGCGCCTAGAACAGCCCCTCGATCTGGCCCAACTCATTGAGCTTGATCGAATTGGCCGAAGGCACCTTCGGCAGACCCGGCATCGTCATGATTTCACCGCAGATCACGACGATGAACTCCGCTCCGGCCGACAGCCGCGCGTCGCGCACCGGCAGCACATGCCCGGTGGGTGCGCCCTTGGCGTTGGGGTCGGTCGAGAAGCTGTACTGCGTCTTGGCGATACACACCGGATAGTTGCCAAAGCCGCCCTCTTCGAACTCCTTGAACAGGTCTCGCACCTTGGCATCCATGCTGATGTCGTCGGCACGGTAGATTTCGCGCGCAATCGTGCGCACCTTTTCCACCAGCGGCATTTCATCCGGGTACAGCGGCTTGTAGTTGGCCTTGCCGCTGTCGGCCAGACGCACCACTTCATGCGCAAGCTCGATGGTGCCCTTGCTGCCATTGGCCCAGTGCGTGCACAGAATGGCCTTGGAGCCCACGCCCTCGCACAGTTCCTTGATCAGATCGTGCTCGGCCTGCGTGTCGGAGATGAAGGCGTTGATCGCCACCACCGTCGGCACGCCAAACTTCGCCACGTTCTGCAAATGGCGTTCGAGGTTCGCAAAACCCTTGCGCAGCGCGCCCAGGTCTTCCTTGCCCAGATTCTCCTTCGCCACACCACCGTGCATTTTCAGCGCGCGCACCGTGGCAACGATCACCGTGGCATCGGGCCGCAGGCCCGCCTTGCGGCACTTGATGTCGAGGAACTTCTCCGCACCCAGGTCCGCGCCGAATCCGGCTTCGGTCACCACATAGTCGCCCAGACGCAGGCCGGTTTGCGTTGCCATCACCGAGTTGCAGCCGTGCGCGATGTTCGCAAACGGACCGCCGTGCACGAAGGCCGGATTGCCTTCCAGCGTCTGCACCAGATTCGGCGACAGCGCATCGCGCAGCAGCACCGCCATCGCGCCATCGGCCATCAATTGCTTGGCACGGATCGGCTTGCGGTCGCGCGTGCGGGCCACAATGATGTTGCCGAGGCGGCGCGTGAGGTCTTCAAGGTCGGTGGCGAGGCAGAAAATCGCCATCACTTCGGAGGCCACGACGATGTCGAAGCCATCTTCGCGCGGATAGCCATTGCCCGGCCCGCCCAGCGAGTTGGTGATCTGGCGCAGCGCGCGATCGTTCATGTCCACCACGCGCTTCCAGGTCACGCGGCGCACGTCGATGCCCAGTTCATTGCCCCAGTACACGTGGTTGTCGACCATTGCGGCCAGCAGGTTGTTGGCTGCGGCAATGGCGTGGAAGTCGCCGGTGAAGTGCAGGTTGATGTCTTCCATCGGCACGATCTGCGCATAACCGCCGCCGGCCGCGCCGCCCTTCACGCCGAAGCAGGGCCCGAGCGATGGCTCGCGCAGGCAGATCACCGCCTTCTTGCCGATGGCGTTCAGGCCATCGCCCAAACCCACGGTGGTGGTGGTCTTGCCCTCGCCCGCAGGCGTGGGGTTGATCGCGGTGACGAGAATCAACTTGCCAGGCTTGCGCTTGGAGATGTCTTGCACTGCATCCAACGACAGCTTGGCCTTGTAGGGGCCGTACTGAAGCAGTTGGTCACGACTGATGCCAATTTTGGCAGCCACGTTTTCGATGGGCTGCATCTTCGCCTGACGCGCGATCTCGATATCACTCAGCGGCATGGGGAATAACCTGTAGCGTTTTTGTTGGGAGGACCCCCTTCACGGGGGGGCGTAACCCCCGAATCATCCCCCAAAGTTCCCCTCCTGCGCCAGCGTTAATATGGCCTGATTGCATGTCCGGGGCGGTTTTTCCCCTTATGATGCGCCCCTGTCGCAGCAATCCTTTCGGAAATGGTTCATGGGCCGTATTTTTGAAGTCCGCAAGCACACGATGTTCGCCCGGTGGAACCGCATGGCGAAGCAATTTGCCAAGATCGGCAAGGACATCACCATCGCGGTGAAGGCCGGCGGCACCGACCCCGGCGGCAACCCCGCCCTGCGCCGCGTGATCCAGAACGCCCGCGCGGTGAACATGCCGAAGGACAAAGTGGAGGCCGCGATCAAGCGCGCCGCCGGCCGCGATGCAACGAACTACAGCGAAATCATCTACGAGGGCTATGCCCCGCATGGCGTGGCGGTGCTGGTCGAAGCCGCCACCGACAACCCCACCCGCACTGTCGCCAATGTGCGAAATCTCTTTGCCAAGGGTGGCGGCAATCTGGGCAGCAATGGCAGCGTCAGCTTTTTGTTCCGCAAAATGGGCGTGTTTCGCCTCGATCCGGCGGGCATCGACCAGGATGATCTGGAGTTGTACCTGATCGACCACGGCCTGGAAGAAATGGGCGAAGGCAGCGGCGAGAAAGGCGAACCGCAATTGGTGGTGCGCTGCAACTTCGAGGATTTCGGGCAAATGCAGGCGGCGCTGGAGCAGCGTGGGCTTGTGCCGCTGTCGGCCACACACGAATACATCTGCGTGACGCCCACGGAACTGCCCGAGGAGCAAGCCAGGGAAGTGATGGAGATGCTGGACCGCATGGAGCAGGACGAAGACGTGCAGAACGTCTATCACACATTGGCATAAGCACACGCCGACATCAGCGCAGATTCGGCTTGGTATCTGGTCTAAAATAACCGCCCTTTTCCGCCCTGCCGATACCGAGGACCGAACATTGCCGATGAACACCCTGCGTCATTCGTGGACGCTGCTGATCTGCTGTCTGCCCGTGCTGAGCGCTGCCGCCGAGTCAGACAATTCTTCCCTCGATACTGTTGAAGTCAGCGCAACCCGTTTGCGCGGCGTGCCCGACATAGACGTTCCGGCCTCCGTCGCCACCGTGCGCATGAGCCCCGACGACAACCAGCCGCAGGTCGAAGTCACCGAACTGCTCAGCGGAATTCCCGGCGTCACGGCGCTCGATCGTCAGAACTACGCGCAAGACACCCAGCTTTCGATTCGCGGCTTCGGCGCGCGAGCCACGTTCGGCGTGCGCGGACTGCGTCTGTACGCCGATGGCATCCCGGCTTCGATGCCCGATGGTCAGGGGCAGGTGTCGCACTTCAGCATGATGGGCGCGGATCGCATTCAGGTGATGCGTGGTCCGTTCTCGGCGCTGTATGGCAACTCCTCCGGCGGCGTGGTGCAGATTTGGAGCAAGCCCGGCGAGGAAGGTGATCCCACGCGCCTGCGCGCCACCTACGGCAGCTTCGATACCTGGACGCTGGGCGCACAGACGCTGGGCAAGGTCGGCTTGATGGACTACAACATCGCGCTGTCGCACTTCGACACCGGCGGTTATCGCGATCACAGCGCGGCCGAGCGCACCACGGGCAACGTGCGGCTGGGCTTCGACATCGGCGAGCGGCGTTCGCTGTCGCTGGTGGTGAACGTGATCGACCTGCCCGATGCGCAAGACCCGCTGGGCCTTACCGTGGAAGATTGGCGCGCCGATCCGCAACAAGCCACTGCGGTGGCCGAGCAGTTCAACACGCGCAAGAGCGTGTCGCAGACCCAGGGCGGTCTGGTGTTCGAACAGGGCTTCGGTGAAGCGCAAACGCTGCGTTTGATGGGCTATTACGGCAATCGCGCAGTGGAGCAATTCCTTGCGATTCCCGCCACGGCGCAGGTCAATGCGCTGCACTCGGGCGGCAATGTCGTGCTCGACAGCGATTACTACGGCGGCGATGCGCGCTGGAACTGGCAGGGCACGTTCGGTTCGATGCCGGCGGAATTGACTGTGGGCGTGAACACGGATCGTCAGCGTCAACTGCGTCGTGGTTACGAGAACTTCGTCGGCGCGCAGTTGGGCGTGCGTGGCGCGATACGCCGCAACGAGATCAACACCGTCAGCAACTTCGATCAGTTCGCGCAGTTGTGGTTGCAGCTCACCGATCGCTGGTCGCTGCTGGCCGGCGCGCGTCACAGCAAGGTAACGTTCGATTCCGATGATCGCTACATCGTGGGCACGAACCCCGACGACAGCGGCCGCAAGAGTTACAGCGACACCGCGCCGGTGGCCGGCGTGATGTTCCATCCCATCGAATCGCTGCGTGCCTATGCCTCCATTGGCAAGGGCTTTGAAACGCCGACGTTCAATGAGTTGTCGTACCGCGCCGATGGCGGCGCGGGCCTGGCGTTTGATCTGAAGCCTGCGGTGAGCCGCAACTATGAGTTGGGCGTGAAGTGGCGTCCGAGCAGCGGCGTGGCCATCGATGCGGCGCTGTTCCAGGCCGACACCGACGATGAGTTGGCCGTGGCGCGCAACACCGGCGGACGCAGCAGCTATCGCAACGTCGGCGCGGCGCGTCGGCGCGGCTTCGAGACTTCGGTGAACTGGCCGCTCGCACAGCACTGGAATGCCGAACTGGCGTACACCTGGCTCGACGCCTCCTTCACCAGCAATTATCTGATCTGCGTGGTGGCAGGCTGCACAGTGCCGGATGTGACGGTGCCTTCCGGCTCGCCGATTCCCGGCGTGCCCGAACACGAGGGATTGCTGCGCGTGAACTTCACGCCCAACGCCTGGACGCTGGCGCTGGAAGCCACCGGCTCAGCCGGCCTCGTGGCGAACGACAACGCCACGGTTGCCTCGCCGGGCTATGTGATCTTCAACGCCGAAGCCGGCCGCAGTTGGGAATTCGGCAATTCACAACTGCGCGTGTTCACGCGGCTGGAGAATCTGCTGGATCGCAAGTATGTGGGCTCGGTGATCGTGAATGAAGGCAACAGCCGGTTCTTTGAATCGGGACCGGACTTCTCGGCGATGATTGGGGCGCAGTGGAGTTGGCGGTAGGCGGCGAGGCCCGGCAAACGCTCTTGTTGGCATAGGTTTGGCGCGGAACAAACCGCGCCAAATCCAGTAGCGCAGTTTGGCGAACTGCGCCACAATCGCGCCATCGCTCCAGCCAACCGCGCCAACTGATGTCATCCGCCACCGCGCTTGCGAACAGCATCCGGGCATCCGCCGGAGGGATAACGCTCACCGAATTGCTGACGCGCCACCCCGATATCCCCCGCCGAACCGCGCAGCGGCTGATCCAGCGGCTGATCGAGACGGGTCAGATCACCGCGCAGGGCCAAGGACGGGCCCGCCGCTATCACGCTGGCGCCAGCGCGGCCGTCACGCCGAATGACTTCCCCGCATACATCCCCCTGTCGGCCGACAGCCGGGATGTGCTGGCCTATGTCGATCAGCCCCTGCAAGCCCGCCACCCTGTGGGCTACCAGCGCGACTTTCTGGCCGCATACCGGCCCAACCGAACCTGGTATCTGCCCAAGTCGCTGCGCCAACAACTGCGTCGGATCGGAGAAACTTCGGGCAACCCGGCGCCCGCAGGCACCTACAGCCGCGCAATCCTGAACCGGTTGCTGATCGATTTATCCTGGTCTTCGAGCCATCTGGAGGGCAACACCTATTCGCGGCTCGACACCCTCAATTTAATCGAGCGCGGCAAAGTGGCGCATGGCAAAGCCGCCATCGAGACGCAGATGATCCTGAATCACAAGACGGCCATCGAATTGCTGATCGACAACATCGACACCGCCGAATTCAACCGTTACACACTGATGAATCTGCACAGCGCGTTGGCAGAAAACCTGTTACCCAACCCGGCTGATGAAGGCCGCATTCGTCAGCACGCGGTGAACATTGGCAACAGCGTGTATCGACCGCTGTCAACGCCACCACAGATTGAGGTCGCCTTCGACGAGTTGCTTGAGAAAGTTGGCCGCATTACCGACCCTTTCGAACAGTCCTTCTTCGTCATGGTTCATCTGCCCTATCTGCAACCGTTCGCCGACATCAACAAACGTACTTCGCGGCTGGCCGCCAATCTGCCATTCTTTCGCGCCAATCTGTGCCCGTTGACGTTCCTCGATGTGCCCGAACAGGCGTACAGCCGCGCCATCCTGGGCGTCTATGAGATGGCGCGAGTGGAGCTGCTGCGCGATCTGTATGTATGGGCCTATGAACGCTCGGCGCGAGAGTATCTGTCAATCAGACAAGAGCTGGCCGAGCCCGATCCACTGCGCATGGTCTGGCGCGATCTCATCAAACAGACCATTCGCAAGGTGGTCATGCAGCCAAAGCAGGATGCGCTGCACATGATCCGGCGCGCCGTTGCCACCAAAGTGCCCCAAGCCGA
>JAITMN010000360.1 GCA_031277355.1 Nevskiaceae bacterium
GTCACTTTCACCACTGAAACCGCGACTTGGCCCACCAACATTCCTCCGGGCGATGATGGCGCGCAAGCTTCGGGCGATCATGCCGCGATGCTGGTCGATGGCGCGGGGGCGAAGGGTTATATCACCAGCACCGGACAGATCGATTCAAACACCTCCCCTGCGGTTCTGGTGAGAAACGGCGGGTACTTCGAGGTTGAAGAAGGCGGCCGGCTTTCGTCATTCAGTCGGTCTTTCAGGCAAGTAGGGTTGATCATCCAGAGCGGCGGTTCCGCCGTGAACAACGGCGTGATCGCCAGCGGCTATCTCATCGGCAACAATCTGGATACCGCAGCGGCGAGCGCGGTGAACAACAACCAGTTCGGCTACAGCTCCGCCGTCAGCGTTACCGGCCCGGCTTCCACGTTTACCAACAACGGCATCCTGAACGTCGCGGGGCAGATTTCCAACGGCCTCGTCTATGGCGTTCTATTGAATGGCGGCAGCGGCACCAACAGCGGCATCATCAATGTCAGTGTGAACAACAATTCCGACGTGATCAGCAGCGGCATGAACGGCGTGATTGCTCAAGCCGACACCTCCAACTTCATCAATGAGGCCGGCGCTCTGATCTACGTCGGCAGAGCCGCGCAATACAACGTTGCCGCGCCGGAGGCAGTGCCGGATACGGCCAACGCCATCGTGCAACGAGGCGTGTTCATCATCGCGGGCACGGCAATCAATGACGGCGACATCACCATCGGCACGCTGACGCAGAACGCCACGGCGATGAGCTTGAGCGCGGGCGCTTCGGCTGCGTCGAGCATCACCAACACCGATACCGGTGTGATCACCGTGAACGGCGCGGTGGCCGGTGGCCTGCAGAACATCGGCATGTCGACGACGAACACTGCAGGTCAGACCACCAACGCCGGCGCCATCGAACTCACGGGCGTCAACGCCGTCGCGCTCAAAGTTCTGGGCGATGCCGGCACGGCGACTTCCGCCACGCACAGCGGGACGATCACGGTGGCCGGCGGCATCGATGCCGATGGTCTGCGCAACTATGCCATCTGGGCGGAAGGCGCCAATGCCACCGCCAGTCTCGCCACTGGCGGTGATGGCGACGGCATTGTGAATCTCGACGGAGATGGCGCCATCGGCGTACATGCCCGCAATGGCGCCAAGATCAACCTCGACGCCGGTTCCGGCGGCGTGAACTTCGTGTCGGGCGTGAATCAGCTCGGCTTCTTCACTTACGGCGCAGGTTCCAGCATCACCAACAACAGCGGCGTGCCGTTGCTGGTGAACACCAACGACTCGACGCTGTTTCGGGTGGAGGATGGCGCGATCTACACCGGCGTGGATGAAGTGCTTACGGCTTCCGGCGTTCGTTCGACGCTGATCACCGGATCGGGCGCGGGGACGACGGTGACCACCAATGCGCTCACGTTCAGTTTGACCGGAAATGGCACGACGGGGATCAAGATCGATGGCGGCGCGACCGGCACGGTTTCAAACGACACCATCATCGAGCTGGAAGGTAATGGCGCGATTGCCGGTCTGGTCGATGGCCGCAAGATCAACCTGGCGGGAACTCCCGGCAGCAGCTTCGACTCCGTGTTGACCAATAACGCCGCCATCGCCAGCAACGCCACCGACGGCGTGGGCTTCATCACGCAGTTCGGCGGCACGTTGAACAACAACGGCGTGATCGATCTGGGCGGCACGCAGAACTTTGGCATCATTGCTCGTTCCGGCGGCATCCTGAACAACACGGCTGATGTGACGGTGGCCAACGGAGTAGGGTTGCTGGTGGAAGGGGAGGGCTCGGCGAGTCAGCTTTCCAACGCCGCCACGATCACGGCCAACGATGGCATCGCTGCGATTGAAGTGATCGACGGAGCAACGCTCAACGGCGATGCCAGCACCGGAGAGATTGTTGCCGATGGCTCGGCGCATGGTGTGTTGATTGCGGCAGCGGGGCCTGACCCGCAAGACCCGTCGAATGATTTGGCCGCAGGCGCGGGCGCTTCGCTGGGCGCGAACACCATCAGCGTCAAGGGCACGGGCAATGGCGTGGAGAACGCCGCCGAAGTGGCTGCGATCAGCTTCACCGGCACGACGATCAGCGCCACCGATGGTGCGGCGGTTCGCACGGCGACCTTGTTTGCGCAGCCGCCGGTGTCCACCGCCACGCTGAACGTGAGCGGTTCGGGCACGGGTTTTTTGTTTGAGCAGGCCAATGGCGATGCGGCCACCGGGCCGTTTGATTTGGGTTCGGGTTACACGATCAACGTCACTGGTGAAGATGGCAGGGGCATCTTCGCCAACACGGCTGGCGCGGTAACCACCGCGGCCACGGTGAACGTCACCAACGTCAATGGTGGTGCGGCGCTGGAATTCAGCGCAGAAGCCGCTTCGGGCAAGAACACCGGCACGCTCAGTTCCAATAGCACCCGCGCGGCCACGGTGGATGCCTCTGCGGCCACGGGTCCTGTCACCTTCACCAACACCGGCACGATCACCAACACCAGCGCTGCGCCGGTAGCCATTGCGATGGCGGCCAACGCCACGGCAAACATCGGCGATCCCACGACGGTCACCGATGCAGGTTCGGTGACGGGCGCGATCCAATTGGCCAGCGGCACGAACAGCGTGCTGATCACCGATGGCTCATCGGTCACCGAAGTGGTGAGCAATGGCGGCACGGATACCGTAACGATTCGCGGCGCGGGCAACAGCTTCACCGCGTTGAGCGGCACGCCCGTGGGCACGCAGACGGC
>JAITMN010000269.1 GCA_031277355.1 Nevskiaceae bacterium
GAAGGCGCTTGCGTTCCACCACAGCAGAGTAGACTTGCCCCCATGAGTCTGTCGTTACGAGAACAATTGTTGAAGGCCGGGCTGGTCACGGAGCAGCAGGTCAAGCGCGCCGAACACGAGCAGCACCGTGGCAATGCCCGTCCGCCGGGCAAGCAGGGCAGACAACCGCCCGGGCCCTCGCCGCGCGAGATCGCCGCCCGTCGCGCTGCAGCGGAAAAAGCCGCGCGTGATGCGGAACTGGATCGCGCCCGTCAGCAAAAGGCGCGCGAGAAGGCCGAGCGGCGCGCGGCCCATGCGCAGGTGCGTCAACTGGTGCAGGAGCATCAAGTGCCGCGCGTGGAAACCGAAGACTTCTACAACTTCGTCGATGGCCAGAAGATCGGTCGCATCGAGGTAACGCCCGAACTGCGCCAGCGGCTGATCGCCGGTGAACTGGGCATCGTGCGCAGTGAAGGCCGCTACGCTTTCGTGCCCGCAGCCATTGCCGAACAGGTGCGCCAGAAGGTGGCGCGTGCGCTGATCCACCTGAACCTTCCTCAAGCGCCGCCCGATCCAGACGATCCCTACAAGGACCATGTCGTACCCGACGATCTCACCTGGTAAGCGCCTGCTGCGCATTGTCCTCGCGGCGGCGGGGCTGGGTGCGGCGGCGGCGCTCTGGGCCGAAGATGCGCCGGCCCCTGAGCAAGTCGATGAACTGACCGAAGTGATCGTCAGCGTGCCGGAACCGCGCTATGTGGCGCCCACGCAGCGCGACCGCATCGGTCGCGTGTGGGTGCCGGTGACGATCAACGGCCAAGGGCCATTTCGTCTGGTGCTCGACTCCGGCGCGATGCGCACTGCGGTGAATCCGCGCGTGGCGCAGGCGCTGGGCATTCCACTGGACCGCTCACCGCCGGTGATGCTGCGCGGAGTCACCGGCTCTGCCGTGGCCCCGACCATCGAGGTGGACAACATCAGCGTCGGTGATCTGAGCGTGGGTCCTGCCGTGCTGCCCATTGTCGCCGATGCCTTCGGCGGCGCTGAAGGACTGCTGGGCATGTACGGCATGGAGAACAAGCGCATCTACATTGATTTTCGCAACGACTTCATCAATGTCTCGCTGTCGCGCAACCGGCGCGCGGACAGTGGTTTTGAAGTCATCCCCTTCATCGACGATCCGCTGCAACTGCTGGTGGTGCGTGCGCGAATCGGCGGCCTGCCGGTGCGCGCCATCATCGACACCGGCGCGCAAACCACTTTCGGCAATGAGGCGCTGCGCTTTGCGTTGCTGCGCCAGATCAATCGTCAAGTGCCATCCAAGGACGAAATCACCGGCGCGACTGGCGACACGCAGACCGGACTGGGCGCGCAGATTGCGCGTATTGGCTTGGGCAGCATCGAAGTGCGCGATGCGCATGTGACCTTCGGCGACATGCACATCTTCGAGCGCTGGAACATCGGCGACGAGCCCGCGCTGGTCATCGGCATGGACGTGCTCGGCTTGGTCGATACGCTGGTGATCGACTACCACCGCAGGGAACTGCACATCAAGCCGCGACGCGGCAAGTAACGCAAGGCGAAGACTCAAGCCTGCTTCGACCGCAACGAACGGTTCACCGCACGGCGCGGCGCACGCGGCCGGGAAGCCGGCGCCACCTCCTCACTCTCCGCCACGGGCACCGTAAAACGCTGCTCCGCAAGCTCAGTGGCCGCCTCGACAAACGCGCGATACTCGGCAATCAAGCGCTTGCCCAGCGCCGTGAGCCGCGCGCCACCGCCATCGCTGCCGCCCACGGAAAGCTCCGCCGCCGGCTCGGCAAAGCCATCGTTCAGACTGTGCAGCAACAGCCAGGCGCGGCGATAGCTCATCCCCAACTCGCGCGCCGCCGCCGACAGCGAGCCGCTGCGCTCGATGGCTTCCAGCAGACTGACCTTGCCCGGACCCAACGAGCATTGGGGCGAAAAATCCACTCGGACATGCAAATGCGTCTTCATCGCATCGTTCCCCTATGGTCTTGAATTCGCCGGGGCAGTACCCTTGTTCTCTATATATGCTACTGCCAAGGAAGTCGCCCATGTCGATGAACAAACCCCTCGCGCTGCTGGCCGCGCTGGTGCTGCTGGCCGGCTGCGCCACCGCGCCGCGCCCGCGCTTTGACTACGACCCCAGCGCGGATTTTGCGCAGTACCGCACCTTCGGCTTCGTGGAGCAGCCCGGCACCGATCGCAACGGCTATTCCACGCTGATCACGGTGTACTTCAAGAACGCGGTGACGCGCGAGATGGAAGCGCGCGGCTACACGCTGAGCCAGAACAACCCCGATCTGCTGCTGAACTTCAGCGCCTCCGAGCGCTCGCAGACCGACGTGCGAAGCTCCCCGGCGATGATGAGCATGGGTCTGGGCTACTACAGCTACCGCTACGGCATGTACTCGGCCTGGCCGATGTACCCGATGAACGACGTGGACACCGTTCACTACAAAGTGGGCACCACGAACGTTGATGTGGTGGATGCGCGGCGCAAGCAGTTGGTGTGGGAAGGCCGTCTGGAAGGCCGACTCACCGAAGCGATGATGCAAAACCCCAGCGCCGCCATCGACAGCGCCGTGACAACGATGTTCACGCAGTATCCGGCACGCGCAGGCGTGGCGGCGGTGCGGCCGGCAACGAAGTAGCCCAGGCCGAACTGTCGGTCGTCGGGCGCAACCTCCATCCGAAGTTGCCTCAACCCACCCGCAGTTCGTAATCGCCGATCAACCGTTCCGGGGGGATGTGCCAGACGGCGGCGAGCTTGCGGATCATCGGCAAAGTCAGATGCCGCTTGCGGCGCAGTACCTCGCTGGCGCGGTTCGGCCCCAACAGATCGGCCAAATCCTCCTGTGTGCGGCCATCAAAGGACATGGCGGCCTTGATCGCATCGACGGGATCGGTGACATGAATCGGCCAGCGCGTCTTCTCGTAGGCATCCACCAGAGTCGCCAGCAAATCGAGCCGGTCGTACTCCGTGGAGCCTTCGGGCGCGTTCCAAAGCGCCTGCATCTGCGCCAGCGCACTGGCGTGATCCTGATCATTTCGGATGGGGTGAATGTCCATGCTGAATCCTCAAAACTGGCTGATCGTCAGCGCATCGATCCGGTCATATTCGGCATGGGTTCCGATGAACTTGATCCATGCGATCTGCAGCCGGTAGTGGAAAGAAACGACCAGGCGGTAATCGCCCCCGGCCACCTCGAAACGCACCCGTTCACTGTTCAATACCTTGGCTTTGGAGAAAGAGCCCATGACTTCAATCGAACTGCTCCACGTTGCAGCACTTGCCACGGTCAACCAGTGTTCCAGAGCCGCCCGGGTTTCTGGATGCCGCGTCCAGTAGGCAACCAGCGTGTTGCGCGCAACGATTCTCACCGGCTGGATTGTTTCATTTCCCGTGGCGGGAATCAAAAGTCTTCTGGCTGGATCACCGCAGGAGCCTGCCCGCACCCTTGCTGCCCAGGAAAATCGCAGCGGCCCGCTCGATTAAAGAGCTCAGGGCGGGCCAAACCCCGCGCGGTCGAACTGCTGGCGCGCGGGGGGGCTTGCCAGATAGTCCAGAAATTCCCGCGCGGTGGGCGTTGCCTTCGCCTTCGTCACGATGGCCGCCGGATAGGTGATCGGCGGATGCGAAGCGGCGGGGAACACGCCCACGACGCGCACCTTCGGCGTTGCCCTCGCATCGGTGCCGTACACGATGCCCAGCGGCGCTTCGGCGCGGGCAACGAAGTTCAACGCGGTGCGCACATTGTCGGCGGGCACGAGGCGATTGGTCACATCGTTCCACACGCCGAGGGATTCCAGCGCCGCCTGGGCATAGCGGCCCGCCGGCACGCTCTGCGGATCGGCCACCGCCAGTCTGCCGCGTGCGCCCAATTGCTGCGCCAACGCAAAGCCCGGCTGAATCGACAGCTTTACCGCACTATCAAACGGCGCCACCAACACCAGCGTATTCGACACGATATCGCGGCGCGAACCCTCGTCGATCAAACCGCGCGCTTGCAGATAGTCCATCCACTGCTGATCGGCGCTGAAGAACACATCGGCCGGCGCACCGGACTGAATCTGCCGCGCCAGCACCGCGCTGGAAGCAAAGGAGAATCGCACGGCGTTGCCGGTGGCGGCGGTGTAGGCGCGGCCAATGGGTTCCAGCACATCGCTCAACGACGCGGCGGCAAACACCGTCAGCGGTTGCTCGGCAACAGCGGTGGCAGTGGTAGCAGCAGCAGCGACCGCCGTTGGCGACGCGCCAAACATCACGCCGCCCATCAGCAGCAAGACAAACGCAAAGCAGCGACGCAGCAACACGTTCAAGAACAACCTGCGAGCGATCAATGTCAGCGTCAGCGCCTTCAATCCAGCGTCGCGGCAATGCTGCGGATTTCCTCCGGCGTATGTTCCCCCGCCAGCGGCGTGCCCGGCATCAAGTGACGCCCCTTGCCCAATCCACCCACCAGCACCGGCTCGAACCCGATCTCCCGAATCAATCGCGACACCAGCTCGATGGCCTGCGCGTCATCGCTGGCGATAGGCATACCCACCTTGCCCGGCGTTTCATTCATCGCGCTCATCCGCGCGGCGGGCACGGCATTGAACGCCCGAACGATGCGCGCGCCCGGCAGCAATCGCGCCGACACCGCGCCGGCCCCTTCGCTGCGCGCGACATTGGCAATCTGCCCGTCGCGCTCCGGAAACGGATTGCTGGCGTCGATCACGATCTTGCCCTCCAGCGACCTGCCCAGCGATTGCCCCAGCGCAGGCAGCGCGCCATAGGGCACGGCGACCACCACCACATCACC
>JAITMN010000274.1 GCA_031277355.1 Nevskiaceae bacterium
GATCACATCGCCCAGCAACGCCAGTCTGTGCGTGGGCACGAGCGTGCCGGCGCGCTGCGCAACATGCTCGGGTCCATCGGCCGACCAACCATCATTCAGCAGCAACATGCTGCCTTCAACATGTAGTTCCGATGTTCCGAGCGGACCAGGCAGGAAACGCATCGGCTTGGGTTGCACGGCCATGCGTGCGCCCACCCAACCGCGTCCGCCCGGAGAAAATTCACCCTCCACCGGCGAGTCGGCGGCGCGCAGAGACTGCAAGAGCAATTCTTCGACGCTGGCCGTCGCGCCGCTCAGCGGTTGGGCCACCGCTTCGGTCGCCGTGTTGTCCAACTCCACCAAGCGCTGCCCCGTCAGCGGCATCGCCAGTCCGTAGTCGCCGAATTGCTGTCGATACACTCGCTCTGCGCGCGTCGCATCATCAGCGCCCGTCCACAACACCTCGAACGCCGCCTGACGCGCCGCGCCAAGCGTTCTGCGCTGCGTTTCCTGCCAGGCGCTGATCGTCAGCGTCCCGGCAAGAATCAGAAACAGCGCGGACAAGCTCACCGCGAACTCCACGCTGCTCTGCCCCGTCATCGAAGACGCGCGCATCACGGCCCCACTCCAAACGGGTCCCATGACAATCCGCGAAATGGCGCAGAAAGTTGGCGATCCAGATTCGGGACGGTGGACAAACGCGCCTGCCAATACGGATTGAACAGGCTGGGATACTCCTGCCGTCCATCCGAGCGCTGCTCGGGGCGGCGAAAATACACTTCGGCCGAACCCAGCGCATGCAGCGCCGATTCGGCCAGCAGCGGAGTCAATGGCTCCGGTTCGCCCGCCACGCCATACAAACCCTGCGGCAGCACCAGACGATCGGCGGTGTCGATGCGTTGCTGCGGCAAACGCAGCGCAACGCTGTAGCCAATGCGCTGATCGTCCGTGTTATCCAGATGTGCAAGATCGCGAATCTCCGGCACACCCAGATAACCCTGCGCAGGGGTCAGCGCCCGCTGCGCCAACCGCGAAGTTTGCGGGTTGCGTCGATAGCTGCCGTCGTGTTCGCCCCGCCGCACAGTGGACTGCTTGCGCCGCTCCGCAGCGCCCCAACCCACCGGAATCTCCACTTGCGCAATGCCCAAATCAATGTGCACCGCCAATGTATCGAGGCCGCGCCAGGTGTATTCACCGATCAGATCGGTGCCACCGCGCTTGGAAACCTGCAACAGCGAATCAGCGGGCAACAAATCGCCCGAACGCTGCGCCGAAAAACCATCGCGTGAATCCATCAGCAATTGCGTATAGCGATCCAACTCGCCGCCACCGCGCTGATAACGCTTCGTGAAACCAAACCACTGCACATCATTGCGAGCCCGCAAGAAATGCGTGGCCCCATAGACTTCGGCCCTGGGTTCCTGCGCCGCCACGACCTCGGAGACCAGATTGGCCGCCACCGGCGACGCCTGCACATAGGCCGTGGTCTGCGCAGTAACCAAAGCGCCATTCCACACGCTCAACGCCGTTTCCATCGGGCCCACTCTCTCAATGGCGCGATCCACGAAGCTCCAGGCGCGTTCCAGCACCTGCATCACGACTCTGGCGGGTGCGTAGAAATTGGAGACCGTCTCGGCATTGCTGATCGTGCGATCCATGTAGTGCGACCACGACCGCAGACTCACCAACTGCGCAATCGCCACCTCATTGGCGACAATGGCGCGATTCAGATAAGCCTCGTAGTTCAGACTGCGCGCCTGCCACTGCGCCGCGCTGAACGCCGCAGCATCGGCGGCATTGACCAGCCGCACCTTGTCGTTCACCACCTGGCCGACGCTGAACACGACGAGAAACCCGCCGGCCAGCGTCGCCAGAAAGGCCAGCACGACAAGCATTGCCTGCCCGTTGTGATGCCTTGCGCTCATTTATTGAGCCTGATCGTAGTTGTTGAGCTTCACGTCGCGGGTGGCTTGATCCACCGCATCGGTTCCGCCGGTATTGGTCTCGGTGCGCGCGGTATTGGCGGAATTTCCGCCCAGGGATTGCGCCAACACGGCCATCTGCCCGCGCAGCGTTTTCCCGAAGGCCGAATAGACGCCAATGGCGGCAACAGCCACGAGCGCCACGATGATGATGTACTCCGTCATACCCTGCCCCAACTGCTTGTTTCGATAGTTCATCGGTTCCTCCTTACAAAGTGTTTGTTCAGTGATTCTCGACACGGTTATTAAACCCACACACCCGCCCGCGAGTCAGTTCGCATATCTGTCGTGAATGTGCAGATTTGCACCAAGAGTTAGAATGCAAGGCATGAACCTGCTCCAAGCCCTGATCCTCGGCCTCGTCGAGGGCATCACCGAATACCTGCCGGTCAGTTCCACCGGCCATCTGCTGATCGTGCAGCGGCTGCTCGGCATCGTCGAAAGCGAAGCCTCCAACAGCTACGCCATCGCGATTCAGGCCGGCGCCATCGTCGCGGTGCTGGGCACCTATCGGCAGCGCGTGGGCGCGATTCTGGAGGGCTTCATCGGCCGCAATCCGGGCGGGTTGAATCTGGGCCTGTGCATCATCGTGGCCTTCCTTCCCGCCGCCGTGCTCGGCACGCTGCTCAACGACCGCATCGAACAGACGTTATTCGGCGTAAAGCCGGTGATCGCGGCTTGGGTGATCGGCGGCGTATTGATTCTGGCGCTATCAAAATGGATCGATGCCCGTCGCAACGGCAAGAGCCTGGATCAAATCACCTGGCAGGCCGCACTGATCATCGGCCTTGCGCAATGCGTGGCGATGCTGCCGGGCACCAGCCGCAGTCTGGTCACGATTCTGGGCGGGCTTGCAGTGGGGCTGTCGTTATCAGCCGCTGTGGAATTTGCGTTCCTGCTCGGCGTCGTCACGTTGAGCGCGGCAACGGCGTACACCGCGCTGAAACACGGCGACGGCATGCTCGCCGCCTATGGATGGCCCGCGCTGCTCACCGGCTTCATCGCCGCATGGATCGCCGCAGCGCTGGCCGTGAAGTGGATGGTGGGCTGGCTCAATCGCCACGGCCTGATGCTGTTCGCGTGGTGGCGCTTCATCGCCGCCGCTGCGGCGGCATGGCTGCTGCTGTAGAGCGCAGCGCCTGCAACCACGCCACCGACCGCTGTTTCTTACGACTCCGTAATGAACTTCGTCACAAGGCAAGCTTCAAGCCCTTCGATGCCTTCCTCCGATCCATGCCCGCTTTCCTTCACGCCGCCGAACGGCGCTTCGGGCATGGCAATGACGAAGCTGTTGATGCCGAGCATACCCGACTCGATCTGTTCGCCCAGCAGATTCACACGCCGCGCATTCTGCGTGAACGCATAGGCCGCAAGACCATAAGGCAGCCGGTTCGCCTTGGCGATGGCTTCATCAAAAGTGGAGAACCGCGACAACACCGCCACCGGCCCAAATGGCTCCTCATTCATGATGCGCGCAGTATCCGGCACATCGCTGAGCACGGTAGGCGCATAGAAAAAGCCCTTGCCCGGCAGCGCTTTTGCGCCGGTCAGCGCCTTCGCGCCACGTTGCACCGCCTCATCGATCAGCCCCGACACCGCAGGCAATCGCCGCGCATGCGCCAGCGGTCCCATCTTCACGTCGGCATCGAACCCATTGCCCACCTGCAAACTCTTCGCACGCTCGGCAAAACCCGCCGCGAAGCGATCGTATATCGCCTCATGCACATAAAAGCGCGTGGGCGAAACGCACACCTGCCCCGAGTTGCGAAACTTGGACGTCACGGCCATGTCGAGCACCGCATCCACATCCACGTCGTCGAACACCAGCACCGGCGCGTGTCCGCCCAGTTCCATCGTCGTGCGTTTCATCGTGGCAGCGGCCAGCCCGGCCAATTGCTTGCCCACCACGGTGGAGCCGGTAAATGAAATCGCGCGAATCACCGGCGAGGCGAGCAGATGCTGCGACACCTCGGCCGGCACGCCAAACACCACCGACAGCACACCATCGGGCACGCCGGCATCCACCAGCGCCTGCGCAACGGCCAGCGCACACCCCGGCGCTTCCTCCGCCGGCTTCATGATCACGCTGCAACCGGCGCCCAGCGCCGCGCCAAGTTTGCGCGCCGGATTGCCCAGCGGAAAATTCCACGGCGCAAAGCCGGCCACCGGTCCCACCGGCTCCCTCACCACCGTCATCCGCACACCCGGCATGCGCTGCGGCAGCACGCGGCCATAGGCGCGACGGCCTTCCTCGGCGTACCAGTCCAGCGTTTCGGCCGACACCTCCAACTCGATGCGCGCCTGCGCCAGCACCTTGCCCTCTTCCACCGTCGCCAGCCGCGCAATCGCATCGCCACGCTCGCGCAGCAGCGCAGCGGCCTTGTGCAGGATGCGTCCGCGCTGATGCGGTCCCAGCGCCCGCCACACCGGCCACGCACGCTGCGCGGCTTCCAGCGCGCGATCCAGGTCCGCAGGCGTGGCCAGCGGCAACTGCGCCAGTTCTTCGCCGGTGGCGGGGTTGATGATGGCTTGCGTGCGGCGGCCCTCGCCTTTCAGGCGCTTGCCGTCGATGAGCAGATACAGATCGGGATGGTTCATGGCTGTAAACTAGGCGGCTCTTTACCGCAGGGGATTGACGAGGCCGCCCATGATAAACAAGGTCGACTACCAACGCATCGCCACCGAAGAAGCCTTCATCACCAAAGACGTGCTGGATGGCTACATGCGGCTACTGCAAGACAGCAGCTTCGACGACCCTGGTTTTCGCAGCCTCTGGGGCTATTTCGGCACGCACCAGAGCCCGCGCGCCAGGGCCATCAACGAGGCGCTGCAAAGCCTGGGCGACCTGCGCCTGGGGCACATGGATGCTGCCGGCATCGATCATCAGGTCATCGGATTGACCGCCCCCGGCGTGCAGGTGTTCGACCCCGCCACGGCATCGAGCCTTGCGGTGGACGCCAACGATCAACTGGCCGAAGCCTGCCGCAAACATCCCACCCGCTACACCGGCATGGCTGCCGTCGCCCCGCACGATCCCATCAACGCGCCGAAGGAAATGGAGCGCGCGGTGAAGAAGCTGGGCTTTCGCGCAGTCATCATCAACAGTCACACGCTGGGTCATTATCTCGACGAGCCGCAATTCGCGCCGGTGCTGGAAGCCGCCGAAGCGCTCGACGTGCCGATCTATCTGCATCCGCAAACCGCGCCGCCGTCGATGATCAAGCCCTTCGTCGAAGCCGGCCTCGAAGGCGCGATCTACGGCTTTGCCTGCGAAACCGGGCTGCACATGCTGCGCGTGATCGTCGGCGGCGTGTTCGATCGTTTCCCGAAACTGCAATTCATCATCGGTCATACCGGCGAGGCGCTGCCCTACTGGCTGTACCGCATCGAATTCATGCATGGCGCGGCGGTGCGAGCCCAGCGCTATGAGTCGATGAAGCCGCTGAAGCATCCGGTGGGTCATTACCTGCGCAACAATGTCTACATCACCAGTTCCGGCGTGGCCTGGCAGCCGGCCATCGAGTTCTGCCAAAAGATCATCGGCGTGGATCGCGTGATGTATGCGATGGACTATCCCTATCAGCATGTGCCCGAAGAAGTGGGCTTCTGCGATGCAATGACGATCCCCGACGCCGACAAGCGCGCCTTCTTCGAAGGCGTTGCGCGCAAGGTTTTCAAGCTGAATTTCTAAACTCTATTTGCGAAGGAGAACGACGATGAGCAAGCACGTCTGCGTGCGCGAGATTCCACGGCCCGACAGCGAAGTGGTGAAGCAACTGGCC